>CAZAIY010000001.1:0-22769 GCA_964485295.1 uncultured Oxalobacter sp.
TGCTTGGACTGTGGAAGACTTGATGCTAACCCTGCCATTGATTTGCACAGCACCCCAGAGTGGGTATTGTCATTCAGATTGAGAATATACTGGATTTCCTGAATATTTTGCTGTTTTGTTCTGATTTCCTTGGTGATGTCTTTTGAAATACCCAAAAGTCCGATCGGTTCTCCCGAATTGTCAGTCAAAATGTATTTTGAGGTGAGACTGAAACGGGGTTTGCCGTTTTCATCCTTCAAAGGTTCTATGAAGTCAATGATGCTTTTTCTGGAATTCAGTACTTTTAGGTCGTCTGCCGTATAGTGTTCCACCAGCTCTTTTTCTTTGTCTTTAAAAAGATCGATGTCTTTTCGGCCCAGTACTTCATCCATGGAAGCATAACCGAGCATCTTTGCAAAGGATTGTGTTCCGGCAACATAAGTGAGACTGGTATCCTTGACGAAAATCATGTCAGGAAAGGTATCCAGCAGAATTTGCAGGGATGCAAATAAAACTTCCGGCTTGCTCAGATCCATACCACCGGTATGTTCTAAAATATCAGGCTTCATATTTACCCCCCCCCTTGTTTATAGGGAGCTGATTGTTTATATGTTTATTATATCTTATATTTTTTCAAAAATACGGTAATTGATGTGCCCGGTGCATGGTAATTCTGACTGTCATTATCAAAATGTTATTAAAAATGGACGACTCTTTTTTGGATATGGGCAAAGCCAGATTATAATTACTTGCCTTGACTGATATTCTTTTTTACTTCCATGTTAGAACAACAAAAACAGCAAATCATACACCTGCTTGAAAAAGCATTGGCTCCGTTACTTGGCGATACGGATATTCAACCCTCTGTTTCACTTGAGCGGCCCCGAGATCCTTCACATGGCGATGTGGCCTGCAATATTGCCATGCAGCTGGCCAAGCGATTGAAAAAAAATCCACGGGAATTGGCCCAGGCAATGGTTGATCATGTCCTGGCACAACCGGAACGGGAAGGGTTGATTGAATCGGCTGAAGTTGCCGGACCCGGATTTATTAATCTTCGGATAACGGCAGCTGCCAAACAGGCCGTCATTCGTACCGTTTTGGAAGAGAAAGAAAATTATGGGCAATGCAACACCGGAAATGGTCAAAAAGTCATGATCGAGTTTGTCTCTGCCAATCCGACGGGACCACTGCATGTCGGTCATGGCAGACAGGGGGCTTTGGGGGATGCCTTGTCAGCGCTGTTTGAATCCCAGGGATATGTTGTTACCCGGGAATTCTATTATAACGATGCGGGTGTTCAGATTGAAAATCTGGCCCGATCCGTTCAGGCAAGGGCGAAAGGATTAAAACCCGGTGACAATGACTGGCCGGAAGATGCCTACAATGGAAATTACATTGCCGATATTGCCGCCGATTTTCTGGCTGGGAAAACCATTACGGCACGGGATTGTGCCATGGTAACAGCCAATGGCAATCCTGATGATATGGATGCCATTCGACTGTTTGCCGTGACCTACCTAAGGAATGAACAGGATAATGATTTGCAGGCGTTTGGAATCCATTTTGACAATTATTATCTGGAATCCTCGCTTTATACGGATGGAAAGGTAAACGATACGGTCAATGCCCTGCAAAAAGAGGGCAAAACGTTTGAAAAAGACGGGGCGCTTTGGCTGAAAACCACGGATTATGGTGATGACAAGGACCGGGTCATGAAAAAAACGGATGGGAACTATACCTATTTTGTCCCGGACGTTGCCTATCACATCAACAAATGGCAAAGAGGATATCAAACGGTTATCAATGTCCAGGGAAGTGATCATCACGGTACCGTTGCACGTGTCAGGGCAGGACTGCAGGCCGTCAATATGGGAATTCCTCTGAATTACCCGGGATATGTCCTTCATAAAATGGTCACGGTAATGAAGGATGGAGCAGAGGTGAAAATTTCAAAACGGGCCGGTTCATATGTTACGGTTCGGGATCTGATTGAATGGTCTGGAAACGGGGATATCACAAAAGGCAGGGATGCGGTCCGTTTTTTCCTGATTTCCAGAAAAGCGGATACGGAATTTGTTTTTGATGTGGATCTGGCACTTTCCCAGTCTGACGAAAATCCCGTATATTACATACAATATGCCCACGCCCGTATCTGTTCAGTCTTTGAACAGTGGGGAGGAGATATCTCCACACTGGAAAGCGTGGATCTGTCACCATTGACATCCCCGCATGAATATACCCTGATGGGTAAACTGGCGGATTATCCTGATGTATTGAAACATGCCCTGCAGGAATTGGGTCCTCATCAGGTTGCTTTTTATTTGCGTGAGCTGGCCGCCGCCCTGCATGGATATTACAATGCAGAGCGTTTTCTTGTTGACGATGAAAACCTGAAAATGGCCAGATTATCGTTGCTGTTGGCAACACAACAAGTTTTGAGAAACGGTTTGACCCTTCTGGGTGTTTCAACTCCTAATAAAATGTAACGAAAATGTCGCGGAAACAACCTCAAAAAAAATTCCAGTTTGACATGCTCTGGAAAAACAATATGCTGCTGGGCTTTATGGCCGGGCTTATCACAGGATTGGTAATTGCCGTCATTATTGCCATTATTATTACCCGTTCCCCCATGCCGTTTAACAGCAAAATCAGTAAACACGGCAAACCGGTGACGGAAAAAAAGGTTTTTGCAGATCCCAATGAGCCTATGTATGCGAACAAGGATACTGCCAAGGAAAACTACAGGAAATCCATTGCCGAAGCCCAAATCATTTCGGAACTGACAACGAAAAATGCAACGGATCCCAATACGCCCTTGAGTTACGTTCAGGCAGGTGCCTACCGGGATAAAAAAGAAGCGGAAAACATGCGGGCAAGACTGGCTTTGCTTGGCATGGAAGCTTCCATCAAGGAAGTCAAAACGCAAAACAGTACTTTTTACCGGGTTCGCCTGGGACCATATGCCCAGAAGAAATTGGAGGCAATCCAGAGCAAATTGAGAGAAAGCGGAATTGAATATACAACGTCACGTTCTTAATCGTTAATTGGAAATCTGTCATGAAGCTGTTTTGCAAAATATTTCTTGTTATTGGACTTGCCCTTTCAACGAATCTTGTCTGGTCTTCTCCTGCAAACCCTCAAAACGGAACAGACTATCTGATACCGGAAAATCCGCAACCGACGAATACAGGAAAGAAAGTGGAGGTCATCGAGTTTTTCGGGTATTTCTGTTCGCATTGCTATTCATTTGATTCCAAATTGACCAAGTGGGCAGAGAAAAACAAAAACAGGGTCGTATTTAAACGGATTCATGTCAATTTTGATGAAAATATGGCTCGCCAGCAACGTATTTTCTATACTTTGCTGGCAATGGATAAACTGACTCCTGCCATGCAGGACAGGATTTTCAATGCCGTTCAGGTAAGACGAACCCGTCTGGATAACGAAACCCGAATTGGCGATTTCGTGGAAAAACACCAGATTGACCGGCAAAAATTCCTTGATATGTACCAATCCTTTTCCGTCCAGTCATTATGTGATGAGGGAACCCGGTTGCAGTCTGCCTATCAGATTGAAGGTGTGCCTGCCATTATCATTGATGGTCGATATGTGACTTCCCTGGGAATTGTCACGGAGGGAAACAATTTTGCCGGGACAGAGGCAGAGGCACAGGAAATGACCATGCAGGTGATGGATGGACTGGTTTCCCGTGTCCTGAAAGAACGGAAAAACAGAAAATAGAGCCTTTGGAGTTGCCCTGAAATCCGGTGAGATGGCTAAAGCAGGTTTTTATCTTTCAGTTCACTGAAAGAAACAAGTGACGGACCGCCGCCATGCTTGGCCTGGTACATGGCCGCATCGGCATGGGTCATCAATTCCTCATGGGTATTGCCGTGCACCGGAAAAATGGCTATACCGACACTGACACCGACCTGGACCGGATTGCCATCCAGTAAATAATCTTCCCTGACTCTTTCCAGGATTTTTTCACCCACTTTTTTGGCATCATCCTCGGATTGGATAATGGGTAATAAAATGATGAATTCATCCCCTCCTATCCGGGCTGCCGTATCGGATTGCCGGATGCATTCGTTTAGACGGTTTGCCACTTCCTTTAATAACAAATCGCCGATGTAATGTCCCAATGTGTCATTGACAAGCTTGAATTTGTCAAGATCGACAAACATCAGCGCCAGCAGATGCGCTTCGCGTTTCGCCTTGAGGATGCTTTGCTGCAGGCGGTCCAAAAGCAATGCCCGGTTGGGCAGTCCTGTCAGAAGATCAAAGTGGGCAAGCCTGTATATTCTTTCCTCATTCCTTTTCTTGTCGCTGATATCGGACAATACAAGTACACGATTGATCAGTTGGTCATCCCTGTTTTTGACAGAATAAACAGAAATCCATCCGTCAAATGATGGACCGTTTTTCCGGTACCCCAGAACTTCTCCTTCCCAGAAACCGATTTCCTCGACCAGTTCGACAATATGCCGGATGCGCTCTGTCGTATTGTCAAAAAGCTGGCTGGCATCCATCCCCTGCACTTCTTCAAAGGATTTGCCGGTTATTTTGAAAAAGGAAGGGTTGACGCGAAGAATTTTCCAGTTTTGATCTGTAACCAGTACGGCTTCATTGACAGACGTAAAGACGGTCTCGGCAAGTTGCAGCTGTTCTGCCTGCAATTGCAATTCGGTTCTGTCCCGAATACTGCCACGTCTTCCTAAAAACTGATTGGTATTGCCATAAATGACATGACAGTGATGAGCTACATGACAGACCTTGCCATCTTTGCGGATAATACGGTACAGCAATTCATGTTCACTTTTTTCCTGGACTTTTTTGTTCAAACGATGTTCCTGCATCACATGACGGTCATCAGGATGAATGATGTCATAAATGAGATCCGGATTTTCAAGGAAATCGCTGATCGGATAACCGGTTATCCGTTCACAGGATGGGGAGGTGTACCTTATTTTTCCGTCAGGATCTTCCCAGTATTCCCAGCTGTTGGAAAAATTGATCATGGCATGCAATTGGGCGTTGGATAACGCGACATCGGATTCCATGATTTTCCGTTGTGCAATCTTGCGATGTAGCCGCTGATTGAGTTCGTCAATTTCCAGAAATTTTTGCCCCAGTTCCCTGTAAAGGGCATCCCATCCGGCTGTTTTGAGCAGTTTAATGTTCTGTTTGATCCATTCGGATTCAGGTTGCGAGAGACTTTTCGTCAAAATGACATCCATACAGGAAATATGCCACGTCAGCCAATTGAGTAAAAAAGGAAAAATCCGATCGAAATCGGCACTAGCTCCTTTTTGAATCAGGATTTTCATCTGATCGAGGTAGCTGATATAATTGTGGTGGAATGCAAGATGTACTTGCTGATATTCAGGATCGATGTGATGCTTTTGCATCACATTTTTTTCATATTGACAGTGATTCAAGGCGTGCTGTCGCAATTTGTCAAAAACCGCTTCCCGCTTTCCTGATTCGGTTTTTGCCAGTTCATGAATAAACCGGAACAACATTTGATGGGCTGAATCGAATTCATTCAAACCCAAATTGAGGTTCGGGTTCCATTCGATAAGAGACGCTTTTGAATTCATGGTCTGCTTGAATAGGTTGAACATGGGGACACAAACCGTCCGATATTTCCAGATTATAAAATAGTTCTGCCCAATCTTTTTTCAGGATTTTATATGATCTTGATTTGGGATAACTTTTGAATTAACTGGAAAAATCTGACGCCAAATATTGTGTTATTTTTATTTTCATGATTACACTATCGATTCTGAATTTTTTAAGTACTCGATATCTGTCAATATTTTTGGGATTTAACGTTTTATTAACTAGGGAAATCCATGGAAAACACGAATACCTCCGTTAGCAACAAACTTTTCCATGCACGGGCCTTGGCCGGTGCGCTTGAGCAGGAGCAGATTCCATCTGCACATCAGCAAATTCTTCAGGATTGGGCAAAAAATATTGCGACCCTCAATTTTCAGGATCGCACCGCTCATCATGCCGCTTTTCTAAAAAACATACTAGTTGATATTTTGGGATATAAACCCGAATCGGCACAACCTTATACGTTAAAGGACATGTCGGATAAGGAAGATTCCTATTTTGACGCCGCCTTGGGACAATTTGACAAGGAAGATTCCAATATCATGGCGCTTCTGAAAGTCATGGGGCCTTCTTCCCTGAATCTGGATAGTGCGGCTGATGATAAAAGTACCCCTATTGCATTGGCGAAAAAACAGGCAAAAGAAATATCAGGCTGCAAGTTTTTCCTGTTGACCAATCTCGATGAAATCAGAATCTATTCTCTCGTTCATAGAAGAACCATTTATGAACGTTTTTCCTTGATCAAAATGGTTGAGGATGCGGCTGAATTCCGGCGTTTTTATCTTCTGCTTAAAGCGGAGAACATGGTGTCCGGCCAGACATTCCAATGGCTAAATGAAAGTATTGTCGCCGGATTGCAGGACAAACTGACTAAAAATCATCCAACAGTAAAGGATATCTATGGTTCCATCCGGACAGGATTGTCCATGAATACGGGGGATCCGTTTGTCGTGGATATCAAGGCCTACAAACAGATCATGCAGGAAGACTCCAAATCCGGAGAGGTTTTGAAACCGTTTTTCCCCGGTGACAAACTGAGAAGATGGCATGCCGATATCGATTTGCACTTTCTGATTTATACACCAAAAGGACAGGTTGATATTGAAGCCTATCCGGCAATCAAACGGCATCTGGAACAATTCAAGGATCAGCTTGAAAAACGTTCCGGTGATATGAAATGGTATGAACTGGATATTACGGAAGAGAACAAGTCGCAGGAAAATGAGGTTCGCCTGGGCTTTGCGCCAAAACAGAGAGATCCCGGATTTGTGATCGGACAGCATGGTGCCCAGTATGGTACGGGAAGCTATTATATTCCTAATGCGGACTTCTTTTTGTTCGGTCTGTTGAATTCAACACCGCTGCAAAAAATGATCAAGGTAAAAGCCAATCTGACGGATGAAGGGCTGTATGAAATTTTGCCGCAACATATTGAATCCCTTCCTGTTCCTGATGCAGAAGGTCTGGATAGGGCCAAAATGGGGCGCTTTGCCAATTTCTGCCTGGAAAAAACCCTGGAACGCCGCGATGCGATTCGTTATTTCCAGGGATCAACGGCATATAATCTGTCCCCGCAAAAACTGGAATCAAAATTAAGCGATACGCTGGAAAACTGGTTTGCGCATGATTTTGACACTTTCAGAAAAGAAATCATTGCCTGTTTTGGTGTGGATATTCCTGAGGACAGTCTTCAATTATGGTCGGATTATTTCCATCAGGAAAGAAACAGCATTATCAGCCGTGATGCCGAACTGAAATATACGACAAACGAAATCGATATGATCGTATATGACATGTTTGGTCTGGATGAAGACGAAATTTTCCTCCTTAACAGCTGATATCTCTTTTAATCGGGTTCGCTCAATTCATGCAATGTCCGCATCCTGGGCATGCTGGTCTGCATGATAACTTGAGCGAACCAAAGGTCCTGCCGCAGTATGGGCAAATCCCATGCGATAGGCCGCATCCTTAAACCGCTCAAACGTATCCGGATGAACGTAGCGTTTTACCGGCAGGTGATGTCTGGAGGGCATCAGGTACTGTCCGATAGTCAGCATGTCGACATCATGCCGGCGTAAATCTTCCATGACCTGCAGGATCTCTTCATCCGTTTCACCCAATCCCACCATCAGACCGGATTTTGTCTTCACATCCGGATAGGACTGCTTGAAGTGTTTTAAAAAGGACAGGGAATGCCCGTAGTCGGCACCCGGTCTTGCCAGTTTGTACAATCGGGGGACGGTTTCAAGATTATGGTTTAGGACATGCGGGAGTGCCCTTTTAAAAATGGCAATGGCTTTTTCCGATCGGCCACGAAAGTCGGGTGTCAGGATTTCAATACGGGTTTTGGGGGACTGGTCTTTAATTTTCAGGATACAGTTAACGTAATGTGAAGCCCCGCCATCGCGTAAATCATCCCGGTTAACCGAAGTGATGACAACATACGACAGGTTTAATCTGGCAGCCACTTCCGCAATTTTTTCGGGTTCCGATTCATCCGGCTTGTCCGGTTTTCCATGCGCCACATCGCAAAAAGGACAGCGGCGGGTGCACTTGTCGCCCAAAATCATGAATGTGGCGGTTCCTTTTCCAAAACACTCGCCTTTGTTGGGGCAGCTGGCTTCTTCACAAACCGTCACCAGATGGTGTTTTTTTAACAGCTGGCGTATTTCATCAAAACGGGATGAGGATGAAGGGGGTTTTACCCGGATCCAGTCCGGTTTGGGCAAGGGTTTTTCCGTCTGGATTTGAATGGGAAGACGCGCCAGTTTTTCTGCCCCTTTCTGTTTTTCATTGTGCATCATCCGCTCCCGTTTAGGATGTTGTCAATAAATAATGCGGATTCCCGCTGAAAATCGGCACTGGCATTCAGGTGGTAACAGAGATTTTCTGCAAGCTGATATTGCACTTCGGAAACGGAACAATGTTTTCCCATCGTTTTCATGTCAACCGAGGTCAAATTCGCATCCCCACAGGGATTAATCCCCGAAAAGGGGCGTAAATCCATGGCCACGTTCAACGAAAATCCATGATAGGTACAGCCGTTGCTTTTTACCTTGAGCCCCAAAGCGGCAATTTTTGCCCCTTTCCAGTCCGGTTCGACAAAATCGGCAGACAGATAGATTCCCGGTGCGCCCGATTTGCGTTCCCCCTGCAGGTGGTATTGCGCCAGCGTGTCAATCACGATTTGTTCGATTGTATGAACAAATTCGCGGATCAGCAAACGGTTTTTCATCCTTCTTTTGAGATCAAGCAATAAGTAGACAACGGCCTGGCCCGGCCCGTGATAGGTGACTTCTCCTCCTCGGTCGGATTTTAAAACGGGAATGTCTTTTGTATCGAGTAAATGTGAAGAACTGGCAGCCTGTCCCAGGGTATAAACAGGCGGATGTTCCAGCAGCCATATTTCGTCCGGCGTATCAGAGGTTCTTTTTTCCGTAAAAAGCTGCATGGCCTGTAAAACAGGCCGGTAGGGTATCAGGCCGAGATCACGAACAATGATGAAATCCGTCACAGTCATGATGTATTGCGTTTGTGGTTTTGAAATGGGGTCGAAAAAATCGGCTAGAAAACGATTTTGACCAGGGGATGGGACGTTAAGGCCATATAAATACTGTCAAGTTGCTGTCGACTGGTTGCACGAATGGTTGCCGTTATACTCAGATAGTTTCCGTTTGAGGAGTGGCGTGTTTCAATGGTACTGGTGTCAAAATCGGGATCATGGGCACAGACAATTTCCGTTACAGCCGGTAAAAAATCATCACGGGTTGCTCCCATGATTTTCAAAGGAAAATCACAGGGGTATTCAATCAGGTCTTTGTTACGATCAACATGCATACAGTTTCCTTTTACTTAAACCACATTTGAAAGGTGTCTCCTATTCTTCCCAGAAAACTTGCCACACTGACGCCATCCAATGCGACAACAGGCAGTTCGGCGATGACTTTGCCTTCCAGCATTATTTTTAGCGTTCCGATTTGGGTGTTTCGGGCAATAGGGGCAACAAGGGGCTCCTTATGCTCTAAAAGCGAGGTGATTTTTTTCGAGGAACCCTTGGGAATACTGACATAGGCTTCATAGTTAAAACCGACGGAAAGTTTGTTTCTTGAACCCTTCCAGACATCCAAAATGCCGATTTCCTGATCCTTACTGAACAGTTTTACCGTATCGAAATTTTCAAATCCCCAGTTCAGCAGCTTCAGGCTTTCCTGTGAGCGCATCTGATCCGAACTCGAACCAATGACAACGGCAATCAGTCTTCTTTCGCCGGAGACGCCATATCTTACCGCAGAGGCAATCAGACTGTATTCTCCTGACAGGGTATGACTGGTTTCTATCCCGTCTATGGTCGGATCCAGCCATAACAACCGGTTGCGATTGCGCTGGTGTATCCGGTTGTAGGTGAATTCGCGAATGGAATAGGTTTTGTACAGTTCCGGGAAATCCTGTACCAGATGGTTGGCAAGAAGGGACAGATCGTAGGCCGTGGAATAATTGTTTTTGTCAGGAAAACCGTATGGATTACTGAAATGGGTGGATTTCATGCCGAGACGCTGGGCTTCCTGGTTCATCAATGCCACAAAGTTTTCCTCGTTGCCGGCAACGGCTTCCGCCAGTACCATGGTCGCATCATTGCCGGATTGGACAATCATGCCATACAGGAGATCCTGGATTTTGACTGGCATGCGCGGTTCGATGAACATTTTTGACCCTCTTTGATCCAGTTGCCATATCCGGTCGGACGGGGTAACGGACTGGTTAAGGCGTATCCGTTCCTCTTTAATGGAATAAAAGACAATGTAGGCGGTCATGAGTTTGGTCAATGATGCCGGATCAATTCGATTGTAGGCATCATGGGAAGCCAGTATCTGGTCGCTGGAGACATCAAGCAAAAGCCATGATCGTGCAACAAGAGAGGGGGAAGAAACAGTCTGGGCATGGGATGAGGACAACCCAAAAAGAAACAGTATCAACAGGACGATAGACGATATTCTTCTCATTATGATAATGGCCCGGCAAAATTTTTGCTTGAAAGTGACATATTAAATGCTGGAAATAAAATGGAGCAAATCAGTCATGCCAGTTTGTTACAATAATTTCCTGAATATGGTGGAGCTTGCGATTGAAAAGATGGTCGGCACCGGCGACAACGACAACAGACAGATCCTGTGGACGGGCCCAGTCAAAAAGATCATTTAAGGGAATGATATCGTCTTTTTCCCCGTGGATTAAAAGGGTGTCTTTGGGAACATCCGCCAGCTGCCATTTTCCGGCGGTCACACTGACCAGTACCATGCGTTTGGGCGGGGTTCCGGCAGAAAGCAGTTTTTGCTGCAGCAGGGACTGCACATAGGTGCCAAATGAATATCCTCCCAAAACGACAGGCAGACCGGGATAATTTTTTTTGACCTGTTCCAAAACCATGGCCAGATCCTCTGCCTCTCCGATTCCGCCATCATGGGATCCCTGTGAACGGCCGACTCCACGAAAATTCATTCTGGCAACGACATATCCCAGTTCAACAAAGGCACGGGTCATGATTTGAACGACCTTGTTGTCCATGGTTCCGCCGTAAAGGGGATGCGGGTGGGCCAAAAGGGCAATACCGACGGGTGGGTTTTGAGGGGTATCCAGCGCGCATTCCAATTGACCGGCAGGTCCTGTCACAAAAAAACTTTTTGTATGGGCATTCATTTTCGTCAACTCTTTCTTGATGTCAGACCAGAATTTGTTTTCATTCCTAAAGAAATGATGTTACTCACTCTGGCGCAGGTTGTAAATTGATTGAAATAAAAAACAGAGTGCCAGAAATGGCCAGATTAGCATTAAAAAGTAGGCAGCTCCATTGAAATTGAGAAATTGTCCCTGTGACCATGTCTGCAGCGTCGAAAGAAAATACTGGTTTTCGGGCACGATATTGATGGTGCAGGTACTGATTAGCAGCATGTAAATGGCCATTCTCCGCTGGATGAGTGGCGAGACAAAAACCAGACCGGAAAGCATTAAAATCCCGACAATGATTCCTCCGATGGCACCGGGCGTTAACCATATCAGGGCATTTTGCGGCTCGAAAAACAGGGCACAGGCCATGGATTTGCATAAGAGCGCCATGAGAAAGAGCACAATAGCCAGTAAAAGCCTTGGGGCATTTCTTTTTAGAATGCAAAGCAGGGTTAAAATGGCGCCGGATAGTCCGGTTGCCGTAATAAGGGTCTCAGACAGCCAGTATTGCTGCGGGGTAAGCTGGAATGATCCCATGATCCGGGAAGAAAGATCGATGGACTGGTCCAGAAAAAAGGAGAGTCCTTCTGAAATCACGGGAAAAATATGCCCTTGCCCAAACAGATAATTTTGCGGATAAATCTGGGCAAGTGGCCATAGCATGGGAATGATTAGTACCCGGCTTGATCCAAAACGTATCCAGCGCTGGATAAAATAATGAACCCGGTTTTCCTTAAAGAGGATGGGGGTGAAAAGGGTTCCCAGCATGGATCCGATCAGCCCGCCCGTCATGTTCGTGATCCAGTCCAAAATGGAAGGAACCCGATTGGGCAAATGGACCTGCAGGCTTTCCATTAACAGGGATAAAAGTGCTGTGGCGGCAAAAGCGAATAAAAATGCCTTTAGTCCCCTCAGTAATGGAGAAATGGCCGCCGCCAGCAGTATTCCCAAAGGGATGTAACCGGCAATATTGATCAGAACGTCAAAACGGGTCCAGTAACGCGGCCAGGATGCATATAGCACAAAGAAAGGGGAGGCACCTGAAAAGCGCCACCCGGAAAAAGGATAAAGACTCGCGTAAATAATGAGAAAAACATAGACCAGAGAGGCCGTTCTTAAAAAAGAGGACGGACGGTGATGGGATCGGGAAAAGTGCTCCGGCATCGTTCTCTGGCTTTATCCTTTTGGATAATTTTTCTCTATCCAGTAAAGCAGTTCGGTAATGATTTCCTGGGTGCCGGTTGCAAGTGCCTCAACCCCACCGGCCGCATCCGGAGTGGGTGCCTTGATGGCACGGTAAAAACTTTTTTGGGTCAACAGACCGTCTTTTCCCAATATGGAAGCCCGTAATGCAATGCGGCCTTCACTGTTTTCATCACTATAAAAATACTGACTGAAATCCTCGATATAGATAAAAATCCGCAGGGAATTCGTTGTCGTTACTTTTTTGCCGCCAATTTCTCCACCGGCAGAAACGATACGGGATTTGAAATATTCCCTAAAGAGTTTAGGCGGAGGCATGTTCCAGAGCGTTCTCGTATAAAAGCGGGTCTGCTGGGCATTGACCTGGGCCAGACGGTAATACATTTTGTTATTGTTTAACCAGGCCGGAGCGTCAACCTGGGAAACAATAATAGGCGGTATACTGGAAGCAAATATCTTTTCTGCCGGCATGGACGAAGTCGGTCCCAGATCATACGATAGAGCTGCCGGCTGGGAATTGAAAACGCATCCGCCAAAAAAGAGCAGGCACATGGCGATTAAAAGGCCGGATAAAAAATGATGTTGTTTCATAACAGGCTCCTGCTGATTAATTGGATTTTGCGTTATATCCCGGTTCACCCGGCCCTGCCAGCGGTCCCGGTGCACCAAATAAAATACCGGATGGTCTTTGATTGAACTGATCCAGCGTAATATTAATGGATTGAACCAAAGTATCCAAGTCTTCAGCCAGGGATTGCAGCTGTGTCAGGGACTCTCCAGGATTGTTGTTGCCCACCAGGGCTTTCAAATCGCCGGATAAAAGCGCAACGGAATCCATCATCTGTGTTGTCTTGTCTGCCAGTTCCGGCAGTTTTTCCAATGTGGGCTGCAATTTGCGTGAGGATTTTTCCAGTTCCAGAGCGGCCTTGTTAATGCTTTTTAAGGTTTCAATCAGGACATCCTGATTTTCTTTTTGAAACAGAACGGCCATTTCCTTAGTGAGTTTTCTTGTTTCGTCCAGAATGGCATTGGCTTTTGTCTGCAGGGCGGCCATCAATCCCGGTCGCATCTCGATACGGGCAATATTTTCTGCTGAACTGGGTAAGGGCAGGGGATTGGTTCCGTCGTCATTTAATTCAATATAGGCAATACCCGTTACACCCTGATAGGCCAGGGTGCCAAAAGTGGATGCCGTCATGGGGGTTTCCGGACGCACGCCAAAGAAAACCAGTATCTGACCGGGCTCATCCTTGTCAAAGCGGACATCCGTTACTTTACCGACATCGAGTCCCCGAAACCGGACGGTTGCCTGGGGGCTTAATCCGGAAACGGATAATCTTGTTGCCATCACATACGGGGTTAATTCCGTTTTGTCCCGGTTTAACCACCATCCCCCCAACAATACGGCGATCAGTAATCCCAAAGTGAACAATCCCGCCATTAATGCATGTGATTTACTTTCCATTATTTGTTCTCCTGTATCTGAGAAGAATCCGAATGCGGCAGCCCCATCAAGGCGCGCTCACCGCGGTCACCCAGAAAAAATTCCTGGATAAAAGGATGTTTGACCTGAACCACTTCCTGTGGTGTTCCTTTGATAAGAACGTGTTTTTCAGCCAGTACGGCAATATGGGTTGATAACTGCAAAATGGAATCCAGATCGTGCGAAACCATGACAACAGTCAGTCCCAGTTCATCATGCAGGGAACGCAATAATTCAACAAAACTGTCGGACAGGACAGGATCCAGTCCGGCAGTCGGTTCATCAAGAAAAAGCAGCTCCGGTTCCAGTGACAGGGCTCTTGCCAGAGCAACTCTTTTTATCATGCCCCCGGATAGATCCGAAGGCATTTTTATCGCATCATTTGCGGTTAACCCAACCATGTTCAGTTTCATTAAAACCGATTCCTCAATCAGTTTGTCGGGCAGAATGCGCAATTCACGCATGGGCAGGGCAACATTTTCCATGACCGACAGCGCGGAAAAGAGGGCTCCCTGCTGGAATAAAACCCCGCACCGGTTATAAAAACGTTTTTTGGCATCATCTGTGAGCTGACTGATGTCTTCGCCAAAAACAGACACTTTCCCTTGACTGGGTGTCTGCAGTCCCAGCATCTGTCTTAAAAGGGTTGTTTTTCCCGTTCCGGATCCGCCGACAAGCGAGACAATGTCTCCCCGATTGATGACGAGATCCAGATCCCGATGAATGATATTGTCTCCGAACTGCGTCCACAGTTTTTCAATTCGGATGATGTCATTTTGTGCTTTCTGATTCATGACCATCCTACATGTTGAAGTGCCATGGCAAATACGGCATCAGCCAAAATAACAATGGTAATGGCGCTGACGACGGCGCTCGTTGTTCCCTGTCCCAGACTTTCCGTATTGGGCTTGATTCTGAGACCAAAGTGACAGGAAACGAGAGCAATCAGGGCGCCGAAAATAATGCCTTTTCCCAGTCCGATGGCAAGATTGGCCGGGGGAACAGCTGCCGGCAGGCTACTGATAAAATAACTGATGGATAATCCAATGGATATTTTGGCTGCCAGCATGCCGCCGATCAGGGCGACAATATTGGTCCACATGACCAAAAGCGGCATGACGATGGACAGGGCAACAACCTTGGGTAAAACCAGACGGAATCCATGTGACATGCCCATCACTTTCATGGCATCGAGCTCTTCCGTCACCCGCATGACCCCGATCTGGGCTGTCATGGCCGAGCCGGATCGTCCGGCAACTAAAATGGCCGCCAGCAAAGGTCCCAATTCCCGGGTAACGCCAATGCCCAGCAGATTGACCAAAAAGGCATCTCCGCCGAAATTATGCAGCTGGGTGGCAGAAAGATAGGAAAGGACGACCCCGATCAGAAAACCGACCAGTGCCGTAATGCCAATTGCCCGTGTTCCGGAGTTATAGATGTTGGCCGATATTTCTTTCCATGGCGCCTTCACCGGATTTTTCAGCATGACGGACAAATCCAGAATATATTGTCCGGTTAGCATGATCCAGTCAATGAAATGGCTGTATGCGTTTTTCCAGAACTGTCTGATAAAGGTGGCAAGATGAAAAGAAGGCCGGGAAGTATCTTTTAATGCCAGTTCGCCAAAACCTTTTATGCGTTCAAAAAAGGCGGTATGTTCCGGTAATACGGTGATATTGGCAGGATATTGGTGACCCCATAAATCCCAGAAAAACCGGGCGCCAATATAATCCAGATCGGTAATGCCGGATAAATCCCAGGAAATGTCTGATGGTTTTTTTAATGATTTGGACGCATCGGAAATGGCTGAAAAAACATCTTTGATTGCCAAAGATTCCACTCTCCAGCAACCGCTTGCGATAACGGTGTTTTTTCCCGTTATTTGAAGCCGGGGTGTTGTTGCCTTTTGTTGCGACATTTTTTATGGAATGGATTGCGTGTCAGAATTTTTTCCGGAAATAACTTTAAATGATTTTGGGAAAGTAATACAGCAAAATAATCAATCAGATACAAATTAAATGAGAATTAGATAACATTTTAAAGTGTAATCATTCTTTTGGAGTGCATATTGATATTTTTAAAATACTATTTTGAGCTGTCTGACAGGAGCTGATCTGAAGCGGATTCGTATTTTTTTAGGTGTCCGTAAAAAGCCCTGGTTTTTTCATTCATTGCCATTTTCCCTTTTGTGATTTGACAATACGCAATCCATGACTTACCTTTCATATGGAAAAATACAAAGGGAATTTTAATGGATTCCTTCCTGTCGGGATGGGTTTAAAAAATGACAGCACCGGGAATGGAGCCGACCGTATCCTGTTTCGGATACATTGTTGTTTTGGGTAACAGTGAAATAATGAGACCAAGATCATGCTTTTACTGATTGATGCGGGTAACACACTGGTTAAATGGGCAATAGCGCCTGTTGATGCGTTAACGATTGCGCATGCATCCTGGCTGGATACAGGAAAAATACCTCATGATGAAATAGCAGATTTGCAGATTAACTGGCAGAAAAAACAGGCGGGACAAATCAGACAGGTCCTTATTTCCAGTGTGGCCGGTGCCGCCGTCAATGCATCCCTTACCCGGGCAATCGGTCAGTTAAGGCCGCATCCGGCTGTTGCCTGGTTTTCGTCTGTTGCTACGTTTGCCGGTGTGACCAATACCTATGCCAATGCAAACCAGCTTGGCAGTGACCGGTTTGCCTCATTGATAGGCGCCCGCCATCTTTATCCGAATGAAAATCTGGTGGTGGTCACCTGTGGTACGGCAACAACAATTGATACCTTGACATCGGAGGGTGTCTTTCTGGGTGGCATGATTTTGCCCGGACTCCGTTTAATGGCCAATTCGCTTTTTGGCAATACGGCAAGGCTGCCCGATATTGATCAGATGACAGAAAATATTCCTTCTTTTGCCATTGATACCCCAAGTGCCATCCGAAATGGCTGCATGACAGCCCAGACCGGTGCGATAGAACATGCGGTTAGCGTTCATGCGAAGCATTTGAGTCAGGTGCGCTGTATTTTATCGGGAGGTGCGGCAGAACTTGTTTTGCCCTATCTTTCTATCCCGGCACAAATTGTGGATAATCTGGTCTTGGTGGGTTTACATGCGGCTTTTGCCGATCAGGTACAATGAACTGATATGCTGAAACTTTCTTTTTGGGTACTGCTTGCTGCGAATATCGTATTGTTTGTTTTTCAACAAGCCTATTTTGATGCGCCTTCCGTCGGTAAACGCGAGCCGGAGCGGCTTTCCTATCAGTACCATGAAAAGGATGTGCGGATTGTGTCTAAGGACGAGATCAACAGGGAACTGGCCAGATTAAAGGAGAAAGAGCAGGATATTACCACTACCGGCAGCTGTGTCGAAGTGGGGCAGTTTGACCCGTCGGAAGCCAATCTGTTCAAACAGCAGATGACATCGCTTTCATTGGAAAAAAACGATATCGAGACCTTACCTGTTTATGAAGGCAGTGCCTATATGGTCTTTATTGCACCGTCGGCCAATCAGAAGGAAGCCCAGGAAAAAATTGATGAGTTGAAAAGAAAGGGCGTGGAAAGTTTTTATCTGATAAAAGATCCGGGCAAAATGAAATGGGCCGTTTCATTGGGTGTTTTTAAAACCCGGGAAGCTGCCATGAATCATGCGGCAGAACTTGGAAAGTCGGGTATTGCCGATATTCAGATTGCACCGCGCGGAACCAGAGTGGAAAAACTGTCTTTCAGATTGAATCATCTCAATGAGGAACAATTGCGGGCACTGGATCCCATCATGAAACGTTTTCCGAAACAGACAACCCAATCCTGCCCGGCGATACAGGCTGACAGGACATAAAATGCCTTTTTCATCCATCTCCCTTTTCGTTATCCGACAGAAACGATCCGGGATTCTGTCACGGAAAAAGAGCGTATCCAATGAAAACGGACATAAAACCGGGTGTTTTAAAATGAAATGCCTGGCTTACTTTCCTCTTTTGAATGGAAAACATAACTAAAATCATGAAAAATCTTTTATTTTCGTGCATAATGTATGAATTGTGTCAAAACGGAATCTGTTAACGGACTTTAATCCGTTTGGGCATTTCTATAAAATAGGTAAAATTTATTTTTACTTCGATAAACATTCCATCCCTCAAATTCTTTTTTAAGTCGATATGAAATTTCAAATCATACCTGTTACCCCTTTTCAGCAAAATTGCACGCTGATGTGGGATGAAAATACCAACAAGGCCGCTGTCGTTGATCCGGGTGGCGATGTCCAGAGAATTGCCGCTGAAATAGAAAAAAAAGGACTGACACTGGAAAAAGTGCTGGTCACCCATGGTCACCTTGACCATTGCGGTGGTGCAAAAACATTGGCAGACCAGTTCGGGGTTCCCATTGAAGGACCGCATATGGCAGATGCCTATCTGTTGGAAGAGCTGGCAACGAGCCAGACCCGTATGTGGGGTTTGCCTGCCGGTACGCCTTTTACTCCCAGCCGCTGGCTGGATCAGGGCGATACGGTGACAGTGGGTAATGAATCCCTGCAGGTTTTTCATTGTCCCGGTCATTCTCCCGGTCATGTCGTTTTTTTCCATGCACCAACCAAAGTGGCCGTATCCGGTGATGTTCTTTTTGCCGGTTCCGTCGGAAGAACCGATCTGCCCAAAGGCAGTTTTCCTGCTCTCGCAAAGGCAATCCGTGAAAACATGTACACATTGGGAGATGATGTCCAGTTTATTCCGGGTCATGGACCGGTTTCCACGATTGGCAGGGAGCGCAAAACCAATCAGTATGTCCCGGACAAAAAATGATAAAACGGAATTTTTTTGCCATTTTCTGACAGGCTGGGAGAAGAACCCGGCCTGTTTTTTGCGATAGGGAACAAGAAAGCTTAAAATACCCCAAAGCTTGAGTCATTTTGATATGATGGCGGCGGGCATAAATGGCTATGGGTATCAAATGATCCCATTCGAATAGACGGTCTCCACAATGTTGTTTGATTTTTCATGACAGGACAGATGCATCTTTATCTGCTTTTGGTTGCGCCTTTGGCACCACTGGCAGGGGCTATTGTGGCAGGCCTGTTTGGAACAGGTTTTATCGGAAAACCCATACATCCCCGCATTTCCCGTTTTGTCACCATTTTTGCTGTAAGCCTGTCCTTTCTGTCTTCCCTGTACGCCCTGTATGGTACAACCCACCATATGACTTTCAATCAGGGTGTCTACAGCTGGATGGCGTCTGAAACCTTTAGGGCTGAAATCGGGTTTATGGTGGATTCCTTGACCGCCCTCATGATGTGCGTGGTGAGTTTTATTTCACTGGTTGTGCATGTCTATTCCGTCGGCTATATGAAGGAAGATCCCGGCAACAGCCGTTTTTTTGCCTGCATTGCCTTTTTTACCTTCTCCATGCTCATGCTGGTGATGGCCAATAATTTCCTGCAGCTCTTTTTCGGCTGGGAAGCCGTGGGACTGGCTTCCTATTTACTGATCGGATTCTGGTATGAAAAACCGCGTGCGGCAACAGCGGGAATCAAGGCGTTTCTGATCAACCGTATCAGCGATGCCTTCTTTATTACCGGTGTGGCACTTTTGTTTTCTGCTGCCAATTCGTTTTACTTTACCGATATCTTTGCCATGCGGCAGAGTCTTTCCCGGGCTGTCATGCCGGAAACCGGCTGGCATCTGGTTACGGTATCCTGTTTATGCATTTTTATTGGCGCCATGGGAAAATCGGCACAGTTTCCATTTCATCTGTGGCTGCCCGATTCCATGGAAGGTCCGACACCGGTATCTGCCCTGATTCATGCGGCGACCATGGTTACCGCCGGTATTTTTATTGTCGCCAGATTATCCCCTTTGTATGAACTCTCCGAAACGGCGCTGTCCTTAATGCTTGTCATAGGCGGGTTTACCGCGTTATTCATGGGACTGGTTGCCATGGTGCAAAATGATATTAAACAGGTCATTGCCTATTCCACCATTTCCCAGCTGGGCTATATGACCCTGGCACTGGGCGCATCAGCCTATTCCGCGGCCATCTTCCATTTGATGACACATGCCTTTTTTAAAGCCCTGCTCTTTTTGGCAGCCGGGGTGGTTATTTTGGGCATGAATCACGATCAGGATATCCGGAATATGGGGGGTCTGAAAAAATACATGCCTGTGACCTGGGTGACTGCCTGGATTGCTTCCCTGTCGTTGGCCGGCATCCCCTTTTTCTCGGGATTTTATTCCAAGGACAGTATTTTGGTGGCATTAAGTCAGAATCATTCGCTGGCAGGAGCCGCTTTTGCCCGGGTGGCTGCCTATTTGGGGATTTTTGTGACGGCTTTTTATACTTTCCGGCTTCTTTTTTTGGTCTTTCACGGAGAGTCCCGTTTTGGAACGATACCCCCTGCCATGCAGACGGATCATGAAGAAGTGGTATCCCATGAACCAATAGGCATTTTGCCGGGCGAAACACCGCACAAGGTGCCTAAAATCATGACAGTCCCACTCATCATTTTGGCTGTTCCTTCCTTTCTGATTGGCGGGCTGACCCTAAAACCGTTGCTTTCCAGTCCGTTTTTTGCCGATGCCATTTTAACGGATACACTATTGCATCCGGCCATGCAAAAACTGGAAGGGATGGCCCGGCATCCGTTTTCAATGGCCTTGCACGGATTCCTTTCACTTTCATTTCTGCTGCTAATAGCAGGAATGGGTGCCGCATTTTATTGCTATCGGGTTAAACCGCAGCTTCCCAATGTTCTGGCGAAAAGGTTTTCAGCCTTGTATCAATTGTGGCTTAACCAGTATTATCTTTCCTTTATGGGGAAAAAGTGTCTGGACATGGGAGAAAGACTGCTAGGGAGAGTTTTTGTGTTCGGACGTTTGTCCGGGTTTATTGAAAAATGGGTGACGCAGCTGGCGGTAATGTTGGGCAGGGGATTTTGGAAACTGGGAGAAATCCGGCTGATTGACGGTCTGATTGTGAATGGAACGGTTCGACTGATGGCCTGTTTTTCCCAAATCATACGCCACTTCCAGTCCGGATACCTGTACCATTATGCTTTTGTCATGGTGTTGAGTCTTTTGTGTTTCCTGCTTTACTTTTGCCGGTAACCATAGATAGGCTGAATCGGATGTAATAGAGATTATATGTCTGTGCTTGATTTTCCAGTTTTGAGTCTTTTGATATGGTGTCCCATTTTTCTGGGGATCTTGCTCGTATTTGCCGGAAAACACATCCATTTGGCCGTGACAAAATGGATGGCGTTACTTGGAAGCCTTGTCTGTTTTGCGCTTTCCTTACTGCTTTTTGTCCGTTTTGATAGCGCCCGGATCGGGATGCAGTTTGTCGAAAAACTGGCCTGGATTACCCGTTTTCAGATTTTTTATGCACTGGGCGTCGATGGGATATCGCTATGGCTGGTTGTTCTGACAGCCCTGATTTTGTGTGTGGTGGTACTTGCCGCATGGCATTCGGATAAAACCGAGTTGGCCCAGTATCTGGGTGCCTTTCTGATTCTGTCCGGTCTGATGACCGGAACTTTTTGTGCCCTGGACGGCCTGCTTTTTTATGCTTTTTTTGAGGCAACCCTCATTCCCATGTTCATCATTATTGGGATATGGGGTGGAGAAAGAAGAATTGCGGCCGCTTTCAAATTTTTCCTTTATCCGTTTTTTGGCTCCCTTTTCATGCTGGTTGCCAGTATTTATCTGTACTGGCAAACAGGCAGTTTTGATATCTTTCTTTGGCAAAAACTGCCGATGGCGCTCTCAGTCCAGATTCCCGTCTTTTTAGGATTTCTTTTGGCCTTTGGCATCAAACTGCCGATGTGGCCGGTTCATACCTGGCTGCCGGATGCCCACGTTGAAGCGCCCACGGAGGGTTCCGTCGTTTTGGCAGCCATCATGCTCAAACTCGGCGGGTATGGTTTTATCCGTCTGATGCTGCCGATTGTACCGGATGCCTGCCGATATCTTTCCCATTACATCATTGCGCTTTCACTCATTGCGATTATCTATATCGGTTTGGTTGCCCTGGTTCAAAAAGACATGAAAAAACTGATTGCCTATTCTTCCATTGTTCATATGGGGTTTGTGACACTGGGTTTTTTCCTGTTCCAGCAAATCAGTGTGGAAGGCGCCATGGTTCAGATGCTTTCTCACGGACTGATTTCAGCGGCACTCTTTATGTGCGTCGGCGTGCTTTATGATCGCACGCATTCGAGGGAAATAACCGATTATGGAGGGCTTGCCGTCATTATGCCGCGGTTTTCGGCACTGTTTGTGCTCTTTTCCGTTGCCAATTGTGCCCTGCCGGGAACATCGGGTTTTGTCGGCGAGGTACTCGTGATAACCGGAGCTGTTCGAGCCCATTTCTGGCTGGGACTGACAACGGCATTGGCGCTACTGATTACGGCGGCCTACTCTTTATGGCTTGTCAAACGGGTGGTTTTTGGTGAAGTGAATGAAAAAGTGGCCCAAATAAAAGAAATGACGTCCCTGGAATTTGGGGTGCTGGGGATATTGGCAATCCTGATTGTTTTTGTGGGAATTTACCCATCCTGGCTGATTGAAACCATGCAGGGCAGTATTGCCGATATGCTTTTGCATGTCTCCCAATCCAAGATCCTTTAACCAAATTATTTCATTAATTTTTTAAAAATATTTTATTGGCCTGTTTTTTTACATGTCGTTGAAGTCTCTCTTTTTCGTTTATCCTCATTTAAAATCCATTAACTTTGTTTATTTTTTATAATTCTTTGATAA
>CAZAIY010000002.1:0-22397 GCA_964485295.1 uncultured Oxalobacter sp.
TGACATTGGATTGTGCATGTGCAACTCCGGCAGCAGCGCCGAGTACAGCTAATGCAATTAAAGTTTTTTTCATCTTTCTTCCCTTTAAAGAGGTTTATCTAAAGCCTGAAAAGTCCTGCCATGACGTATCCGGAAGTCTGGCAGGACCGAAGCGACGCCCTCAAAAAGGGCTCAGGCATTAGCTTACGGTTCAAAGATACAAGGGGGGGGGGAACTGTCAAGAAACTTTTTGTTTTACGTCTGTCTTGTGTTGTTTTTTTTATACAACCTGACGTAAGCGTTCATACGAGCCAGACATCCGTTATTTTTTCATTCAAAAATAAAACTCCCCAATTCCTTCCTAAGAAATTGGGGAGTACTTCATTTTGTCGGAATTTTCTTTTTCCGGAAATTCAAACAGATTTACATTTTCCTAGTCATCCGTCCATTTCCAGTCACGGATTTCCGGCATATCCTCACCATACTGGTGGACATAGGCTTTGTGGTCGAGCAGCTTGTCACGCAGATACTGTTTGGCATAAGCCGCTTTTCCTGCCAGTTGCGGCAGTCTGTCAATCACATCCCCTACCAGATGGAAGCGATCCAAATCGTTGATTACCACCATATCAAATGGTGTGGTGGTGGTACCTTCTTCCTTGTAACCGCGAACATGCATGTTGTCGTGATTGGTCCGGCGATAGGTCAGACGATGAATCAGCCATGGATAGCCATGATAGGCAAAAATAACCGGCTTGTTTGTCGTAAACAGTGAATCGAAATCCTTGTCAGACATACCGTTAGGATGTTCACTTGGCGGCTGCAGAACCATCAGGTTGACCACATTGACAACCCTAATCTTCAATTCAGGGAACTGTTCACGCAGGATTTTGACGGCAGCTAAGGTTTCCATTGTTGGAATGTCACCACAGCAGGCCATGACCACATCCGGTTCACCGCCCTTGTCATTACTTGCCCACTCCCAAATACCTGCACCGGCAGTACAATGCTTGATCGCATCATCCATATTCAGATACTGCAGTGCCGGCTGTTTACCCGCAACAATCACATTGATGCGATGACGACTGCGCAGACAATGGTCTGTAACGGACAGGAGGGTATTGGCATCCGGTGGCAGATAAACACGTGTGATATCCGCTTTCTTATTCATCACCACATCCATGAAGCCCGGATTCTGATGGCTCAAACCATTATGATCCTGTCTCCAGACATGGGATGTCAGCAGATAGTTCAGTGAAGCAACCGGACGACGCCATGGGATATGACGGGTGACCTCCAGCCATTTCGCATGCTGGTTGAACATGGAATCGATAATATGGATAAAGGCTTCATAGCAGGAGAAGAACCCGTGACGACCGGTCAGGATATACCCTTCCAGCCAGCCTTCACATTGATGCTCCGAGAGCATTTCCATAATGCGTCCATTATGGGAAATCTGATGGTCATGCGGTTTGATTTCACCGACCAGACAACGATCCGTCACTTCAAAAACAGCACTCCAGCGGTTGGATTCCGTTTCATCCGGACTAAATACCCTGAAGTTTTTCGTTTCCTCATTCAGGGTAATGACGTCACGAATCATTTTGCCCTGGATACGCGTGGCTTCGGCAATGGTCGCACCAGGATGCGGCACATCAATCGCATAATCACGGAAATCAGGCATCCGTAAATCACGCAGCAAAATACCGCCATTAGCATGCGGATTTGCCCCCATACGACGAATTCCTTTTGGCGCCAACGCCTGGATTTCCGGCAGGATACGGCCATTTTCATCAAAAAGCTCTTCCGGCTTATAGCTTCGCATCCATTCTTCCAGAATTCTCAAATGCTCCGGATTGGTTCGGGTTTGTGATACCGGAACCTGATGGGAACGGAAGCAGCCTTCAATCATCAGGCCGTCCACAACCTTGGGACCCGTCCATCCTTTTGGCGTACGCATAATAATCATGGGCCAGACTGGACGCTCTTTTAACCCATTGGTACGAACATCGGTCTGGATCGCCTTAATTTCAGCGATAACCTGATCCATAATGGCAGCCATACGCTGATGCAGCGCCATCGTATCGCCATTTAAAGCATCATAATCGATATAGTACGGTTTATATCCATATCCCCTGAAAAGCATATCCAGCTCTTCTTCAGGAATCCGTGCCAGCATTGTCGGACCGGCAATCTTTCCATCGTTCAAATGCAAAATCGGCAATACCGCACCATCGTATTCCGGATTCAGGAACTTGTTGGAGTGCCAGCTGGTAGCCAGCGGTCCGGTTTCGGCTTCCCCATCCCCAACAACACAGGCCACAATCAGATCCGGATTATCAAAAGCAGCACCATAGGCATGGGACAGACAGTAACCCAATTCGCCCCCTTCATTGATTGAACCCGGTGTTTCCGATGCCACATGGCTGGGAACCCCGCCAGGGAACGAAAACTGGGTAAACAGTCTTTTCATCCCCGTTTCATCCTGGGAGATATTCGGATAGAACTCGCTGTAACTCCCTTCAAGATAGGTATGCGCAACCAGACTGGGACCGCCATGACCCGGTCCGGTGACATAAATCATATTCAGGTCATGCTCATTGATGACACGATTCAAATGGACATAAACAAAATTTAAACCGGGTGAAGTCCCCCAGTGACCCAACAGTCTTGGCTTGACATGTTCCGGAGCCAAAGGAGCCCGTAAAAGAGGGTTATCATAAAGATAGATCTGACCGACTGACAAATAATTCGATGCCCGAAAGTAAGCATCCATTTTTTGCAGCAAATCCGGGGACAGTGGTTTAGCATTCTGATCAATTTCCGCATTCATACCCATATTTTCCTTTCCATTTTGCGGCCAGCTTCATGCAACTTGCCATACAACCCAAACAGCAATATCCCTGGCAATGGTGAATTAACGTCTTTTTATATTGACAGGCTGTAAACACAACAAAGTCATGCTTAATAAATCAATACTACACATTGAGTTGTAATAAAGCAATGAAAAATATTAGTTTTCCGATTTGGTCGGACGCTTCCAGTCCGAAATAAATGTTTGTTTACTTCGGGATATGGCCAAAGTGTTCGGTGGCGCATCTTTTGTCAATGTTGTTCCTGCGCCAATGGTTGCCCCCTGGCCAACCCTGACTGGAGCGACCAATTCGCAATTGGTTCCAATAAAAGCATCATCCTCAATAATAGTCTGATGTTTGTTTGCGCCATCATAATTGCAGGTTATCGTACCGGCACCGATATTGACACGGCTGCCAACCGTCGAATCCCCGACATAGGCAAGATGATTGGCCTTGCTCTGGCTGGCAACACGGCTGTTCTTGATCTCGACAAAATTCCCGATATGGACTTCTTCTCCCAAATCCGCACCCGGCCGTAGTCGGGCAAAAGGCCCGATTATCGAACCATCTCCCACCTGTGCGCCATCCAGATGGCAAAACGGCCGTATTTCCACGCCCTTGCCAATCGTCGACTCACGTATATAACAGTTCTGGCCAATCGTCGTGTTGTCGCCCAAAACCACGTTGCCTTCAAAAACACAATTGACATCAACAAAAACATCCCGTCCGCACTGTAATGTCCCCCGCACATCAAAACGGGCAGCATCCGCAAGTCTGACCCCCTGTTCCCTGAGCGTTGCCGCCAGATTGCCCTGGTAAATGCGTTCCAGTTCCGCGAGCTGTTTTCTGTTGTTGATCCCCAATATTTCCCAGACATGATCCGGCTGGGCCGAGACAACCGGCACCTTTTCCGAAACGGCCGCCGCAACAATATCCGTCAGATAATATTCCCTTTGCGCATTGTTATTGGATAGCGATGCAAGCCAGGATTTCAGTTTTTTTGTCGGGACAGCCATGATGCCGGTATTGATTTCCGAAATCGCACGTTCCTTTTCGGTTGCATCCCTTTCCTCGACAATCCGTCGGATTTCACCCTTTTCACGCACAATACGTCCCAGTCCAAAAGGATCGGCCACCTGTGCGGTCAAAACAGCCAGTCTGTCATTTCCTGCCTCATTAACCAGTCTTTTCAATGTGGCCACCGTAATAAGCGGGACATCGCCATACAGGATCAGTGTCGGTTTTGTCTCATCCAGTTGCGGCACGGCCTGCATGACGGCATGCCCTGTTCCCAGCTGCGGTTCCTGCAAGGAAAAGGTCAGATTGGCGCCGGCAAAGGCATTTCTGACGAGGTCGCCCCCATGTCCGTAAACGACATTGATTTTCAAAGGAGAAAGCGCATTTGCCGTATCAATCACATGCCCCAAAAGCGGTTTGCCGGCAAGCAGATGAAGCACTTTCGGCAAATTCGAGTGCATTCTCTTACCCATCCCTGCTGCAAGAATAACAATATTCATAAGTATCCAATTGAAAAAAATAATTTTTGTTTTACCCAAAACCAGACAGGCTGTCTGACAACTCAACGCTTTGTTTCAAATATTCCCAGGGTGCGGTTCTTTTGTACCTGATCCCATCGGAATATTTTTCCGTTCATCGCAATATACACATCTGGCGCCAAAAGCTGTACCGCCCCCAGGGCCAGTCCCAGATTAAAAAAGGCATCCGAGCCGGCTACCTGATACGGAATCATGGCACCTGTCAGAACCATCGTTTTGTTTAACCGGGCACCGGCCAAGACCGAAGCCGTCCTATGCATGGTATCCGTTCCGTGAACAATGAGAATCTGGTTTTCCGGTGCCATCCGACAGGATTTTAGAATCGTTTCCCGATCCGTATCCGTCATATCGAGTGAATCCATAAGGGGGAGTGCCTCAAAAACGAAATCGGCCTGAACACGTCCCTGTTCCAGCATGAAAGGAACCTGGCTTTCTCCAAACCCCAGCGTCCCGTCAATGGGATGGTACTGTTTGTCAAAGGTTCCGCCTGTTGCAATGATACGAATCGTCATTTCATTTTCCAGTAAGGGTTAGACAAGAAAGAAAGCCGATGCCGGTGTCGATTCCTTCAAAAACACTTCCTTCCAGCCGGGCGGCCATGGCAGGGACGGCCCGCGATATTCGGGAAGATGCTGTCTGACAGGATGAATGGATAAAAAAGCCGGATAGGCGGAACTGGCATTTGCATTCGCATTAAGGCTGTACATATAGTCCGGCAAAAGCGCCTCACACACCGAAGCAAACCAGGCCGCATGTTCCTCATCCGTTCCCAAAGCCTGCGCCAGTCCTTCCGGATCAAATTTTGCCAGGGATTCGATTAATTCTTCTGTTGTCGCTCCCGGCTGATCTCCCCAGCCCATCACCGGATTGAAAATATAGTCTCCGCCTGATCCATACCAGCCTTCACGCCATGGACGATGGATCCAGTTGCGTTTTCCGGTAAACAGATGCCAGCGCCAGTGCATGCCCGATGGCTGTGGCCATATATGCAGATAAAGGCGCTGATAGCCTGCCTGATGCAGTTGCCTGACCATGGCCATCAACCTCGCATGAGGCATTCGCTCAGGCGCATTTAACCGAAATAAAATCGGCTCGCCATCCGCGTACTGGACTTCATCTGTGGACAGATTCAGATCCAGGCATTTCTTTTCATTGCCGAAACGGGCAGAAACCCAGCCCGTGAGCAAATTGACCGCGGTTAAAACACCGTATCCGCGATAACGGTGAAAAATAACGGTGCCCGGTGCAATGGACTTCATGATTTTTTTTGCTGCCTGCATGTTATGGTGTCCCGGAAATGGCCTCAGCCTTTTTTTCTGCCGCTTTTTCCGCTTCCTTCCTTTCAGGCTCGAAAGCATCCATCATCGCCTGTCTGCTCCTTGGCGTTTCCAGAGTGATCCTGCCCAAAGCGCCACTGCGATAGTCATTTAAAAAAATCTGTGCCGTTTTTTCCATATCGGGCTCGCCGCCTTTGATCTTAAATCCCCGTCTTTGCGCTATCGCTTCCATTACGCCAAACCCGTCCAGATTGCCGGGTTCTATTTTATATCGCAAAGCCAGCAGCCGGGGATAGCGTTTTAACAAAATTTCGGCCAGAAAAACCGCCACTTCCTCCTCAACAAACGCATTGACCCCAACGGCATGGCTGGCCGCCAGCATCAGACCGTCGTCGGGATAACGGATCTTGGGCCAAAGCATGCCCGGCGTATCCACGAGAATCATTCCCTTATTCAAATACAGCCGCTGCTGGGATTTTGTCACGGCAGGAACATCGCCAACGGCGGCAACACGCCGCTTTAACAGCATATTCATCAACGTGGATTTGCCCACATTGGGAATACCCATGATCATCATGCGAAGCGGTCTGTCGCCGGTGCCGCGATTCGGCACCATTTCCTGACACAGTCCTAAAATTTTGGTCATATCGGACGGGTTTCGCGTATTGACGGCAAGCGCTTTCGTTTTTTCATCCTTTTCAAAAAACCGGATCCATTCCTTTGTCACGTCAGGGTCAGCCAGATCGCTTTTATTGAGGATTTTCAAAGCGGGTCTCTGACGGAAAAGACGCAGTTCCTCGACCAGCGGATTACAGCTGGCAAGCGGAATACGGGCGTCCAGCACCTCCATGACGAGGTCGGTCGTTTTCATCGTTTCTGCCGCTTTTTTCCGTGCGGCATGCATGTGTCCCGGAAACCACTGTATCGATGACATAACCTGTCCTAGTCAAGACCTGCCAGGGTTCTGATATGCGCTACGGCACTTCTGGCAAGGGCCTCCAGGTTATAGCCCCCTTCCAGGGAACTGACAATCCGTCCCTTGGCATAGGTTCTGGCAATATCCATGATCTGCCGGGTCATCCAGACATAATCGTCTTCCACCAGTTTCATGCCGCCCAAAGGATCATCGCGATGGGAATCAAATCCGGCCGAAACAAAGATCATTTCCGGCTGATGACGGTGCAGGGCCGGCAGCCATTTTTGTGTCACAATCTCGCGAATCCTTTTTCCATCCGTGCCTTCCGGAACCCCTACGTTGACCATATGATCCCTTTTCCGTTCATTTCCCGAAAAAGGATACAAAAATTCCTGGTAGTAACTGACCATCATGACACGGGGTTCCCGTGCAAAAATGTCTTCCGTTCCATTACCGTGATGCACATCCGTATCGACAATGGCAACCCTGTTCAAACCATGCACCTGAAGGGCCCTTCTGGCGGCAATGGCCACACTGTTAAACACACTGAACCCCATGGCTTCCCCGGCTGTCGAATGATGCCCGATCGGTCTGACCAGACAAAAGGCATTGTCGATTTCCCCTGCCATTAGGGCATCCGTTGCCGCAATTGACGCGCCTGCCGCTCTTAGGGCGGCCTCCCAGCTGTACGCATTGAGCAGCGTTTCATTTAATGGATGGTACTGCCCTTCCTGTGGAATATTGTCCCTGGCTTCAGCTATCATATCGCCAATATGGACTTTTGCGATGTCTTCTACAGCGGCTTTCGGCGCTTCCCGATAATCAAGATGCTCCGACGTTTTACTGGAGATCAGTTCATCCAGAACAGCCTGGATTCTGGCCGGACTGTCGGGATGATACTGTCCCATTTCATGCTTCATCATAACCGGATGTGTATATAACGCTGTTGTCATCAAAAACTCCTTATTCAAGTCCTGCCAGGGTTCTTATATGTGCCACGGCACTTTCTGCCAAAGCCATTCGACTATAACCGCCTTCCAGGGAACTGACAATCCTTCCTTTGGCATAGGTTCTGGCAATGTCCATGATCTGCCGGGTCATCCAGACATAATCGTCCTTGATCAGTCGCATCCCGCCCACCGGATCATCGCGATGCGCATCAAATCCGGCTGAAACAAAAATCATTTCCGGCCGATGGCGATGCAGGGCCGGCAGCCATTTTTCCGTCACAATCTCGCGAACCTTTTTTCCATCGGTTCCTGCCGGAACCGGAATATTGACCATATTGTCCAGATCCCTGTTTACCCTCGTATACGGATAAAAAGGGCTTTGATAAAAGCTGGTCATCATCACGCGCGGTTCGCCGGAAAAAGCCTCTTCCGTTCCGTTGCCATGATGCACATCAAAGTCGACAATGGCTACTTTCCCTATTTTACAGACATCGAGCGCATATCTGGCAGCAATGGCAATACTGTTAAAAATGCAAAAACCCATCGGCGTATGCAATCTTGCATGATGCCCGATTGGCCTGACCAGACAAAAGGCGTTGTCGATTTCCTGTCTGACAACGGCTTGTGTCGCGGCAACTGCCGCACCTGCCGCCCTTAGGGCTGCCGTCCAGGAATGGCAATTTAACAGGGTATCATCATCCACGGAAAAATACTGCCCGGGAAGCGCCGGATGATGGTTTTTCACCAGACTGATCGATGCCGGCGAATGGATTTTTTCAATATCCGCAATTTCGGCAAGGGGGGCTTCCCGAAATTCGAGAAACGACGCGGTCCCGGTTGACGCAAGATGCTTTTCGATTACCTCCATGCGCGCGGGACTTTCGGGATGATATGCTCCCATTTCATGTTTTTTGCAATCAGCATGGGTATAAATTGCTGTTACCATAAGCGAAGTAGGTTGCCCTCTTTTTTTAAGCTATACTTTATTATTGCCGTCAGGAAATGAACAACATGAACCGCCTCTTTTTTTCTTCCTTTTTACGAAATGCCTTTCGTCATGTTATTTTATTTTTCCTGGTTTCTTTTCCGACGCTATCCTTTTCAACAAACGCTTTTTCAGCCGATACCGTTTACTTTCCCTGCCCCGCTACCGGGGAGATAACACAAAGTCCTGTCAACAACGATGACGCTTTCATGCAACAGCTTCAGACGTTTGCCGAAGAAATGGCGATGCGCCACAATTTTGACCGGCAAAATCTTGTCTGTCTTTTCAATCGGATTCGTCATAATAGCAGGGTAATTGATCTTGTTAAACCGCCGGCTTTCGGCACACGGAAAAACTGGCAGGCCTATCGTGCAAAATTCATGACCTCGCCTAAAATCACGGCAGGCATCCAGTTTTTGCGAAAACACAGGGCGGCACTGGAAAAAGCGGAAAAAACGTACGGCATTCCCCCTGAAATCATTGTCGGCATTATTGGTATCGAAACAAACTATGGCAGGCATAAGGGGCATTTCCGTACCCTGGATGCCCTGGCAACCCTGGCTTTTGACTATCCGGAGCACCCAAAACGCGAGATGCGTCTTGCCCTTTTCAAGAAGGAACTCGAAGAGGTTTTGTTATTGTGCGCAAAAGAGCATATCGACCCTTTCTCTTTAAAGGGGTCCTACGCCGGAGCTATCGGATGGCCCCAGTTCCTGCCCTCAAGTATCAGAAAATATGCTGTCGACTTTGATGGGGACGGGTCAATCGATCTTGGAAATTCGCCCACGGACGCCATAGGAAGTATTGCCAGTTTTCTTTCACAACATGGATGGAAAAAAGGTGAACCCCTCATTTTCCCGATAGAGGTCTCTTTGGACTGCCCAACTCCGCCGGAAGTTCTGCTTAACAGAAAACTGGCGGCTGAACTCACCGCCAAAGACCTGAAAAAAATATGCATCTCATCCGGCATTCCCTCCCATTTTCCCTTGGGTCTGATTGATTTGCCTAACGGGACAAATCCTACGGAATACTGGCTGGGAACAGACAACTTTTTTGTGATCACCCAGTACAACCGCAGCTTCTTTTATGCGATGTCCGTCATTGAACTGGGATATGCCGTCAAAACCTTTTACGAAAACAGCATGGATCCCTCCGACAGTAAATAGCGATGCCTCTTTCCTTTTCATTTTCTCCAGCTCAATGCATAAACTGCCTCCTTTTTGAAAAAAATACCGGAATTTTCCCATAAATCATTGGGGATAATTTCATTTACTGTTATAATTTTAGTTGCTCAAAAGAAACTTTTTTTGAGGTAAGGCATCCGGCAGGACAGGAAAGGTTTTAACCCCGTATCTGTCAGGAAGAAGCTCTTGTGATAAAAATAACCATTTGATATCAGTCAAAATGTAAATAGAGTACGTTTTTTAATTACAGGATAGCAACATGGCAACCCCAAAAAAACAGAAGGAAGAATCCGAAGAGGATCTTTCAAAAAGGCAATACGACCCCAATAACCTGTTGGACAAACTCATCCAGAAATTAAAGCTCAAAAACGATGCCGCACTGTCCCGCGCACTGGAAGTTGCTCCCCCCGTCATCAGTAAGATCCGGCATCATCGGCTTCCGGTGGGTGCTTCATTATTGATCCGTATGCATGAAGTCAGCGGCATGACCATACGCGAGTTGCGTCAGCTCATGGGAGACAGAAGAGCCAAATTCAGGATCAGTGACAAGCAGTTCAAACCAAAAGCATCCAAAAAAGCCTAACCATATAAAAACAATCCCCCAAATCGGAAATCCATTTGGAGGATTGTTTTTCTGTTCTGTCAGACTGTATTCAAACAGGGGTCTACGCTGATTTCAGCCATTCATCGATACTGTTTTTCAGCAGTATTTCTCCCTGGCGGATATGCTCGTCCTGGATCACCAAAGGCGGCACAAAACGGATGACATCCAGTCCGGCCAGAAGCAAAAGCAGGCCATTTTTTTCTGCTGCGGCCGTAATCTCCTTTGCCCTTCCCTGATACGCTTTCGACATGACAAGCCCCAGCATCAATCCTTTTCCCCTGACTTCAGCAAATACCTGCGGATAGGTCAAAACGATATTTTCCAGGCTGTGTCTTAACTGCTGTCCTGCCTTTTCCACCTGCGACAGAAATTCCGGCGTATTGACAACTTCCACAACCCTGGAGGCAACGGAAGCGGCAAGCGGATTTCCTCCATAGGTTGTGCCATGGGTTCCCACCGTAAAAACCGAAGCAATCTCATGGGTTGTCAGCATGGCACCGATAGGAAATCCATTGGCCAATGATTTGGCCGAGGTCAGAATATCGGGCACAACGCCATAATCCATGTAGGCATAAAATTTTCCGGTTCGGCCAATGCCTGACTGGATTTCATCAAAAACCAGCAATGCCTGGTGCTTGTCACACAACGCTCTCAAGGTTTTCAGAAACTCCGGATCGGCCGGAATCACACCCCCTTCTCCCTGAATGGGCTCGACAATAACGGCACAGACATCATCATCGATTGCCGACTGCGCCGCCAGAATATCGTTATAGGGGATATGGTCAATGCTTTCGGGTAACGGACCGAATCCATCCGAATATTTGGGCTGGCCGCCAACCGAGACGGTAAAAAGTGTTCGGCCATGAAAGGAATTTACAAAGGAAACAATGCGGGATTTTTTTTCGCCAAACCGGCTGCTTGCCCATTTTCTGGCCAGTTTTAACGCCGCTTCATTTGCCTCGGCACCTGAATTGCAGAAAAAGGCCCTGTCGGCAAAAGTGGCCTGTGTCAGCAGTTTGGCCAGTTTCAGGACCGGCTCGTTTGTATAGTAGTTGCTTACATGCCACAGTGTTTCGGCCTGTTTTTTCAAGACATCCACCAAAACGGCAGGCGTATGCCCCAAACAGGAAACCGCAATACCGCCTGTCAGATCCAGATACCGGTTTCCGTTCTGATCCCACAGGCTCAATCCGGATCCGCGAACAGGAATAAATGAACTCGGTGCATAGGTGGGTACGATAACTTCATCAAAGGTATGGCGTGTTATGGCGTTGTTTGTCACGGAATCTACTCCTTTACCTGTTCCTGTCATAAAAAAGCGCAATCAAGTCAAAATCGGTTTTTTCATCCCGAAATAACGGCTGACCCTTATTTTTTTCTAATCATACTACGCCTGATACAACTTCCAAACGAATTTTTTTAAAGAAGAGACGCTGCTATTTTCAGACAAGGCTAAATGCCATGTATACTTGTATCTTGGAATTCAAACGGGATCATTCCGAAAGAAAAATTATCCTTTATTTTCTATTTTACTGGTCTGTATCAATATGGCTTCTTCTCCGATTATTGCGATTGCAACAGCAGCCGGACGAGGCGGTGTGGGTATTATCCGCATTTCCGGCAAGGATTTATCGTCTGTCATACAGGCGTTATTTGGCAACATAACGCCATCGGTGCTTCCTTTAAAACCCCGCCATGCCCATTATTTGCCTTTTTATGATGAAAACAACCATCTGATAGACAAGGGCCTGGTTCTGTACTTCAAGGCACCCCACTCCTATACAGGCGAAGACGTACTGGAATTGCAGGGACACGGCGGTACCGTTGTCCTGCAGATGCTTCTGGAGCGCGCTTTAGGAGCCGGAAAAGAAATGGGCCTGCGACTGGCCGAGCCGGGGGAATTCACCCGACGGGCCTTTTTAAATGACAAAATGGATCTTGCCCAGGCAGAAGCGGTTGCGGATTTGATTGATGCCACAACAGAAGCGGCGGCAAGATCGGCTTCCCGATCGCTCTCCGGTGTTTTTTCAAAGGAAATCCACGAACTCGTCGATCAGATTATCCAGCTGCGCATCCTCGTTGAATCCAGTCTGGATTTTCCGGAAGAAGATATTGAATTTGTCAAAAAAGCCGATGCCAGTGGTAAATTAACAACAATCTGTCAACTTCTCAAAAATATTTTTTCCCAGGCGGTTCAGGGCTCGCTTTTGCGGGAAGGGCTGTATGTTGTTTTAGCCGGACAGGTCAATGTTGGCAAATCCTCGCTTTTGAACAAGCTTTCCGGCAATGATGTTGCCATTGTGACGCCTGTTGCGGGAACGACCCGGGATAAGGTGGTGGAAACCATTCAGATCGAAGGAATCCCCGTTACCATTATCGATACGGCAGGCATCCGCACAGCCCAGGATACCAATGATGAGGTCGAGAAAATCGGTATCGAGCGGACATGGGATGAAATCAGGAAAGCGGACATCATTTTGCATCTTCTGGATGCCAGCCAGGGACCGACCCGAAATGATGAAAAAATTGCCGCGGCATTTCCCGAGAATATTCCGGTTATCCAGGTATGGAACAAAATCGATTTGTCCGGACACCGTCCCTCTGTTGATCACATACTGGGAACCACCCAGGTTTACCTGTCCACCAATGATGGCCGGGGAATCGATCTTTTACGCCAGGAATTGCTGCAGCTTGCCGGATGGCATCAAACAGGGGAATCCACCTATCTCGCACGGGAAAGACATTTGAATGCCATGAGAATTGCCGGAGAACATCTGGCAAATGCAAAACGGCATGTCGAACAGGAAAAACCGGTTCTGGATTTACTGGCAGAAGAATTAAGACTGGCTCAAAATGCCTTAAACAGCATTACGGGAGAATTTTCCTCGGATGATCTTTTGGGCGCCATCTTCTCGCGATTCTGTATCGGAAAATAACCCTGAAAAATGATTGGACTGGGATGGCTTGTCAGCCATTTCAGTCCCCTGACACATCTTTACCATTCATCCCGGCCAATCCTCTCATTCCCCTTTTGCCGGAGACAAAACCCCTAAAAAAAGGCCGGTTGCCAAAATTTTTTATCTTTTCTTTGCGCATTCATTTAGAATAACTTCTTTCCAAGGACTGAATATGCCGATTTCCCCTACTGAAGAAATAATAGAAGCTTTTCGCAACGGTCAGATCGTGATCCTTGTCGATGACGAGGATAGAGAAAATGAAGGTGATCTCGTTCTGGCAGCCGATTTTGTGACCCCTGAAGCCATCAACTTCATGGTAACCCATGCCCGTGGCCTGGTCTGTCTGACCCTGACCGAGAAGCGCTGCCATCAGCTGGGACTGGAACTGATGGCAAAAGACAATGGCAGCAAATTCAATACGGCCTTTACCACCTCCATCGAAGCCGCACAGGGTGTCTCAACCGGCATATCGGCCCATGACAGGGCCAGAACCATACAGGTTGCCATAGCACCTGATGCCGGTCCATCCGATATTGTTCAGCCGGGTCATATCTTTCCCATTATGGCGCAGCCTGGCGGGGTTCTCATGCGGGCAGGGCATACCGAAGCCGGCTGCGATCTGGCCAAACTGGCCGGCCTGACACCGGCAAGCGTGATATGCGAAATATTGAAGGAAGACGGTTCCATGGCCCGATTGCCCGATCTGTTGCAATTTTCGGAAAAGCACCATATCCGGATCGGAACCATTGCCGATCTGATCCGTTACCGAAGCGAGCATGAAAGTATTATCGAAAGAAAGGGAACCCGAACCCTTAATACCCCGTTTGGGACCTTTCATGCGATTGCCTATCAGGATAAAGCCGGTGGAGCGGCCCATCTGGCGCTTTTTACCGGAAAAATCGATGGCGACAGGGAAACCCTGGTTCGTGTGCATCAGCCTCTTTCCCTTGTGGATTTCATCGAAACCCAGTTGTCCGATCATTCCTGGGATATTGCCTCTGCGATGCAAACCATCAAGGCGGCCGGGCAGGGGGTCATGGTTCTTTTAAACTGTGAGGAATCCGCACAGGATTTGCTTTCCCGTTTTAACACTTTGGGTGAATCGGCCAAATCCGTCCTGCCCAAAACCAGTTATGATTTACGCACGTATGGCATCGGCGCGCAGATTTTATGCGATCTGGGCGTTAAAAAAATGCGCCTTCTGGCAAGCCCGGTCAAAATGCCCTCCATGACCGGATTCAACCTGAATATCACAGGCTATTTGGAAAAAAAACCTTAACTGTCGCTAATTATTTTTTTGATGGAGATATCTCTTATGGATATTGCAGCTTTTGAAGTTGATCTGGAAGGCGAAGACCTGCGCTTTGGCATTGTCCAGTCCCGTTTCAATGACAATATTGGAAAAGGTCTGCTGTCCGCCTGTCTGGCGGAATTGAAAAATCTCGGTGTGGAAGAGGAGGATATCCTGATTGCAACGGTCCCGGGCGCACTGGAAATTCCCCTTATCCTGCAAAAGATGGCCGAATCCAGACAATTTGATGCCTTAATTGCCCTTGGCGCCGTTATTCGGGGCGAGACCTATCATTTCGACATTGTTTCCAACGAATCGGCCGCCGGTGTGAGCCGGGTAGCACTGGATTACGGCATCCCCATTGCCAATGCGATTCTAACCACGGAAAATGAGGAACAGGCCGAGCTGCGCATGGAAGAAAAAGGCCGCGATGCCGCCCGTGTTGCCGTGGAAATGGCCAATCTGACAATTTCACTGGAAGAACTCGAGTCAGCTGCGGAAAACTACAGTGTCAGGGAATTATCCTAGACGGATAGCACCTCTTGCGATCGGTTTCTTCTCAAACGGACATCACAGAAAAATGAAAACAAAAAGTACCCATGCCAACCCCAACAAAAATCGATCACCCCGTCACCGGTCACGGGAATTTGCCCTGCAGGCACTTTATCAGTGGCTCCTGAATCGGGATGATGCCTCTGTCATTATCGAACATATTCGTCAGGCTCATGGCTTTGACAAGGCGGATACGACGCATTTTATCGCACTGGTATCGGAGACGATTCAAAAAGCGCAAACTCTGCAGGAAATGCTTGTTCCCCATCTGGATCGCAGCATAGAGGATATTTCACCGGTTGAGCATGCCATCTTGCTTTTGGGGGCAAATGAACTGACCACGCATCCTGAAATTCCCTACCGGGTCATTATCAATGAAGCCGTTGAACTGGCAAAATCCTTTGGCGGCATTGACGGACACAAATTTGTCAATGGCGTTCTGGATAAACTCGCGGCAAAACTGAGAACAGAAGAAGTCAAAGCCAATCGTGCCGGATAAAAGCGTTTGCCTCTTTCATCCGGCATGACCCATCCTATTTTGCCCTGTATCCGACCTGATGCAACCGTGCAAAGAGGACTTCAACCGATTCTGCCTGATTCAGGCTGTAAAAATGAAAACCCGGCGCACCGCCTTTTAGCAGCTGCTCGCACAGCCGGCTGACCACATCCAGACCAAATTCGCGAATGGATGCGATATCATCCTTGTAGCTTTCCAGTTTCAGGCGGATCCATCTGGGTATTTCCGCACCACAGGCATCGGAAAAACGGACCAGGCTGGCGTAATTGGTAATGGGCATAATTCCCGCAATAATAGGAACCTCCACGCCCTCTTTTACCGCATTTTCCACAAACCGGAAATAGGCATCGGGATTATAGAAATACTGTGTAATGGCGGCATTGGCCCCTGCCTTGACTTTTCGGGCAAAGTTTTTCAAATCATCTTCCGGTGATTTTGCCTGGGGATGCATCTCGGGATAGGCTGCCACACCAATATAAAACCAGTCGCCGGTTTCCCTGCGAACAAACTCAACCAGTTCATTGGCATAGTGAAATTCGCCGAGGACACCATACGAACTCGGCAAATCGCCTCTTAAGGCCACCAGATGCCGAATACCCAGGGACTGGTACATCAGGATCTTTTCCCGAATCGTTTCACGGGATGTGCCGATGCAGGTCACATGAGGCGCTGCCTGATGACCTTCCTGATGAATTTCAATGGCAACGTCCTGGGTGCCTTCGCGGGTGGATCCCCCTGCGCCCAGTGTCACGGAAAAATACTGTGGGGATAACCGGTACAAACGCGCACGGGTCTGCCGCAGTTTTTCAAACGCCTCCGGTGTTTTGGGAGGATAAAACTCAATACTGAAATGATGGGATGACATTTAATTTTTCAATAATAAAGTGGAAAGTGCCCAGGAAATAATACTGTACAGGAGGGCACCTCCAACGGCTGACCAAAATCCTGAAACCTGAAAGCCTGAAATCAGGCCGGAGACCAGCCAGAACATCAGTCCATTAATCACAAAGATAAAAAGTCCCAGGGTCAGCATGGTAACAGGCAGCGTCAAAATCACAATCACCGGTCTGATCAGTGCATTGATCAGACCTAAAAGCAAAGCGGCTATCAACGCTGTTTTAAAGCTGCTAATCGTAATGGAGGACATGAGATACGGCAGCGCAAAAAGCGCTACCGTATTAATCAGCCAGACAATAATCCATCGCATTTTATCAATCTGTCCCTGTCGGATCCTGTCCCAAAAGGACAGGATATTCCTCCCATTAATAGCGATAATGGTCGGGTTTATAAGGACCTTCCTTCCTAACGCCGATATAGGCTGCCTGCTCATCTGTTAGGGTGGTCAGCTGGGCATTCAGTTTTTTCAGTTGCAGCAGGGCCACTTTTTCATCCAGATGTTTCGGCAGGGTATAAACACCCGTCGGATAGGCCGCCGTATTTGTAAAGAGCTCAATCTGGGCCATCGTCTGGTTGGCAAAGGAAGAACTCATCACATAGGATGGATGGCCGGTACCGCAGCCGAGATTGACCAGTCTGCCTTCGGCCAGCAGAATAATTCTGCGGCCATCTTCAAAAATGACGTGATCCACCTGGGGTTTGATATTTTCCCACTGGCATTTTTCTTTCAGGCTCGCCACATCAATTTCGTTATCAAAGTGGCCGATATTGCAGACAATGGCCTGATCCTTCATTTGCAGCATGTGTTCATAGGTAATGACATGGTAATTACCGGTTGCCGTTACAAAAATATCACCATGTTCTGCCGCATAATCCATGGTTACCACACGATAGCCTTCCATTGCGGCCTGAAGTGCGCAGATCGGATCAATTTCCGTTACCCAGACCTGGGCGGATAACGCCCGCAATGCCTGGGCAGATCCCTTGCCGACATCCCCATAACCGCAGACTACCGCAATCTTGCCGGCAATCATGACGTCTGTTGCCCGCTTGATACCATCGACCAGGGATTCACGGCAGCCGTAAAGATTATCAAATTTTGACTTGGTCACGGAATCGTTGACGTTAATTGCCGGAAAACGCAGTTTTCCTTCCTTGTGCATCTGGTAAAGACGATTTACCCCGGTTGTGGTTTCTTCCGTTACCCCTTTGATGTGGGCCAGTCTTTTGGAATACCACTGCGGATCCGTTTTCAGATACCGTTTAATGGCGTTGTAAAGACAGGTTTCTTCTTCCGAGCCCGGATTATCCAGAATGGAAATGTCGTTTTCCGCACGCGAGCCCAGATGTAACAGTAATGTGGCGTCCCCCCCGTCATCGAGAATCATGTTGGAGTAACCCCCATCCGGCCAGTCAAAAATACGATGGGTATAGTCCCAGTATTCGTCCAGCGATTCCCCTTTGTAGGCAAATACAGGCGTGCCTCCGGAAGCAATCGCGGCAGCGGCATGATCCTGTGTGGAATAAATATTGCAGGACGCCCAGCGCACCTTGGCACCCAATGCCTCCAAAGTCTGAATTAAAACCGCTGTCTGAATGGTCATATGCAATGACCCTGTAATGCGGGCGCCTTTTAAAGGCTGGCTTTTGGCATATTCCTCACGAATGGCCATTAAACCCGGCATTTCCGTTTCAGCAATCCTGATTTCCTTGTGCCCCCAATCGGCCAGACCGATATCTGCGATAACGCAGTCGTTTTGTGGTTTGGTAATAGCGTGCATCACGCCCCCCTTTCTTGAAAAAATTTGAGAAAAAAGCAACGTGAGCGCCGTTAAAAGGATGACCGAGCCTGGCGAAATACATTAAAAAGCAAATCGTATTTCGTCGCAACGCTCCTCGGTACTGCCAATCATAACACCAATTCGGATTTGCAGGGAATTTATTTCTTCCCGGCAACATCATCCGGTTCCTGATCGAACCTGTCCCCCACGGACAGATTTTTCAGACGAATATATTCCGTGGCGGGTCGTCTTTTTGAATTGGGCAGACGAATGGAAAAGACTTCAATTTGTCCGCCGTGTACGGTCACACGGAAACTCTTTTCGCCTATTTCCGAAATGGTGCCAATTTTGCCCTTGATATTTCTAAACGATGGAAAAAGATGTTTCTTGACATCATAAAAATGCACTCTTTCGCCATCAAATGTGGTCCAGGCTCCCGGTGCCGGATCACATCCCCGAATCAGATTGTAGATAAGATTAACGTGTTTATTCCAGTTGATTTTGGATTCTGCCCGGCGAAGCCATCCTTCATAATTCGCTTTCGATTCATCCTGGGGAGTTTCCGTATGTTTGCCGGAAACCACCAGATCCGCCGCTTCAAGCAGGGCTGTTACACCCAGTGGAAAGAGCTTGTCCTGATAAAGACTTCCCAGGGTATCATCCGGCGAAATGGTGACTTTTTTCTGCAGGATAACGGGACCTTCATCCATGCCGTCCGTTGGACGAAAAATGGTCAGGCCTGTTTCATTTTCGCCACAGATAATGGACCAGCTGATTGAACTCGGTCCCCGGTATTTGGGGAGTAGCGATGGATGGTACTGAATGGTTCCAAAACGCGGAATATTCACAAAACTTTGTGGTGCAAATTGCAAAACGTAGGCCATGATGGCGATATCGACATCAAGGCTTCGCATGGCTTCTTCTGCCGCCGCATCAGTCAGGCGGGGCAGCTGAAACACAGGAATATTTCTTTTTTGGGCAGCCAAACGCAATGGATCCGGATCTTCTCCTTCTTTTTCTGGTGCCGTAAAAACACCGGCCACCACATCACCGCGCGCGATAAAGGCTTCCAGAACCGCTTGCCCAAATTCTTCTTGTCCAATAATTGCTAACCGCATAGTTCTCCGTAAAAAAATGGGTAGACCAGAAGCCTACCCATTTTGTTCAGTCAATAAAGCTTTCGCTTATTGTCCTTTGACACTCCTAAATGCCAAAATTATTTAGCTTTTGGAGGGCTGGTAAATGCGCCAGCTTCTTGCAGTCTGGTGTAATCAGCATCGGAGAATCCGCAAACTTGTTTTGCGATTTCTTCGGTGTGCTCACCCAATCCTGGGGATGGGAAGATCTTGTCAACCACACCTTTGGACAGTTTGACTGGCATACCAACGGTGTAGTAATCACCTTCTGGGTGGCCTTCAACTTTGTACCACATTTCACGATAAGCTACGTGTGGATCCTTGGTGATGTCTTCGGTTGACAATACTGGACCGCAAGGAATGTCGAGTTCATTGAAACGTGCAGTGACCTCAAACTTGGTGTAGTTTTTGGTGTATTCGCTGACATATTTCCAGAGCTCAACTTGGTTTTTGTTGCGAGCTTCTGCTGGAGCAAAGCGCTCATCGTCTTCTGCAAGACCGATTTCTTTCAACAGAACTGGAACAACTGGTGCTTGTGCAACCATGTATACATAGTCATTTGGACCAAATGGTTTACATGGGATAGCATTACCAACGTGTCCACCACCAGAGTCATTCATAGCACGTGGAACATAGGTCAGACCCAGTGTTGGTGGGCTGTATTCGGTCAATGCAGCGGTACCACCCAACAGACGTTGATGGTCACGGAATTTCACACGGCAGAGGTTCATGACGGAGTCTTGCATTGCAGCTTCAACTTCCTGACCTACGTTACCATTGTGTGTACGATGATACAGAGCAGCAACGATACCTAATGCCAAGTGAACACCGGTACCACTGTCACCGATAAATGCACCGGTAATGGTTGGAGGTCCATTTGGATCACCTGTTGTGGACATAGAACCACCCATAGCCTGAGCGATTGGTTCGTATGCTTTGTAATCAGAATATGGACCGGATGCACCGAAACCTTTAATGGATGCAATGATCAATGCTGGGTTCAGAGCATGCAATTTGTCATTTGGATAACCCAAACGAGTCAATACACCAGGACCGAAGTTGTCCATAATTACGTCACAGTTTTTGACGAGTTGTTCGAACACTTCTTGACCTGCTTTACTTTTCATGTTGACAGTAATGGAACGTTTGTTACTGTTCAACATTTTGAAATAGTAGCTTTCTTGACGTTTGCCGTTGATAACAGGAGCCAGCTGACGGCGAGTAATATCACCAGTTGGTGCTTCAAATTTAACAACGTCAGCACCCAACCATGCTAAAAGCTGGGAAGAGGTTGGACCTGCTTGCACGTGAGTCATGTCAAGAATACGTACACCAGATAATGCCTTATCTGTTGGGATTGGATAATTACCCATAATGTGATTTCCTCCAATTGTGGTATGTGTTGCAAACTACAACTCTCCTTTGCTTAAGGATCCTACTTCTTATTCCCCAGCAAAGGGCAAATCAGATAACCTAATATTCGGCTTGTTATTATTTTCTAATTAAAGAAAAATTTCGCACCAAATATTCAAGCTAATAGGTATATTAGCCTGTTTCCTCCTAATATATTCTTGATACAGATCAACTTTTTACTTTAGAATGCTATATATCTTAATCTTTATTAAAAACTTTAAGATGCTTTGTTATCAGATATCAAGATTGAATAAATTCTCATGGCTTTAATTGCAAATCATCCTGAAAAAAACATCATTCGTGTCCAGCTTTCCCAGAACTGTTTATTAAGAGAGCTGACACAGCAGGAATTCATGGAGCTGGAGCCACTTCTCGATGTAACGGACCATACCAAGGGGGATTGTCTGACACATCAGGGTGACAAGGATCTGGATGTTATTTTTGTACTGGACGGGATTTTAAAAAGAGCGGTTGCCAATCAGCACGCCAAAGAAATGATTTTGCGTTTTACCAGTGAACGCCACGTGGAAGCAACCTATGCTTCATGGAAATTGAATAAAACAGCTTCCTTTAGCATTATTGCTGTTACCAAAACGAGGGTTGCAAGAATTCCCATGTCAACCTGGTGCAATTTTATTGAAAACAAGCCCAGGTTAAAGCAGTTTTTTGAGATGGAAGTGTTACGCATCATGAGCAGTATCATGTCCCATACCATTACACTGCATCTTTTGGATGCACCCGGGCGTGTCCATCGTTTTTTAAGAAAGCACCCTGATTTATTTGACCGGATGCCGAAAAAGGAACTGGCTTCCTATTTGAATCTTTCTCCGGAAACGCTAAGCCGACTAAAAAACCAGGGGAAAATTTAATTCCTCTTATCGAATGTAAATCCGGTAAAAAGAATGTCACCCCTTTTTCCAGTCTGCATTTCATGATGCAGAGGCACCTTTATTTTCGTCACAGCTCTCATATAAAGGTCTTTTGCCCGCCCTTTACCCATAACAGCTGGTATGGGCAGGACTGTATCCGGTCAATCTCAAACAGAACCATTCTGGACGTACCGTTTTCTTTATCAAAACACCTCTAAAAAACGGCCGGATAAAAAAGCGATGAAACCTGCAAAGAATGCATACAGGATATAGTAAAACTACCCTCATCGCGGTAAAATAAGATATCCGCCCGTAAATTATATAGAATTATAGAATAAGTTATATAATGTATATTTTAATTTAACGGTAAATGGTAAAGGAATAATAAGGATATCTATAAGTAACGGCTCATCTAAGAGTCCAATTAAAAAATAAGAGTACTGAGGGTCAGTGCCATGACCTCAGCACAGACGTATAATATTATAATTAATATTTCGTCTTATACTATATTAAGATATATACTGCTGTTTGTCAAGAATATTTTGTATATTTTTAAACATAATAATAATGTAAGTTAAGGGGAAAGTAGATTAATTCCATAAAAAAATCACATAAGTTAAATCACCGCAAATAAAGATTACATAATACAAATCGGGTGTATTTTGCATAAAAAATCATCAT
>CAZAIY010000003.1:0-21280 GCA_964485295.1 uncultured Oxalobacter sp.
CGTTCAGTTACGGATAAAGCACCTCTTGCATCCAACAGATTAAAGGTATGTGCAGTTTTTAAAATCATTTCATAAGCGGGAAGTGTTAGTTTATCGTCAATAAGTCTTTTTGCTTCAGCTTCATAATTTGTGAATTGGGAAAAGAGCAGTTTGGTGTTTGCACTTTCAAAATTATAGGCAGATTGTTCAACCTCATTTTGATGGAAGACATCTCCATAAGTTAAATATTTTCGTACACCACGATCTTCCCATTCAGTCCAGATGAGATCATAAACATTTTCTACCCCTTGCAGATACATGGCGAGTCTTTCCAGTCCATATGTGATCTCGCCAAGGATAGGTTTGCAATCTATCCCGCCGACCTGCTGGAAATAGGTAAACTGGGTAATTTCCATCCCGTTTAACCAGACTTCCCATCCAAGTCCCCAGGCTCCGAGGGTAGGATTTTCCCAATCGTCTTCCACAAAACGGACATCGTTTTGTTTTAAATCCAGACCCAGTGCAACAAGCGACCCAAGATAGATGTCCAAAATGTTTTCCGGAGCAGGTTTTAAAACGACTTGATATTGATAATAGTGCTGCATCCTGTTTGGGTTTTCCCCGTACCGGCCATCTTTGGGGCGACGGGAAGGTTGTACGTAAGCTGCACGCCAGGGCTCGGGACCAATGGCCTGCAAAAAAGTACCAGGATGTGATGTGCCGGCACCTACTTCCATATCGTGAGGTTGCAAAAGAGCACATCCTTGATCATTCCAGTATTGTTGCAAGGTCAAAATGACTTGCTGAAATGTTATTGTGTTCATTTTTTACACTTCCGTTTTTGCGTTGCAATACTAAAAAAGAAGATGGAACTAAACCTTAAATTTTAACGTTATTTGGCAAAATTCCTAAATTTTTACGTTAAAAATCATTCGGCCTCAAGGTGATAACGGGTTGCCAGTTCCACTTCATTTTTTGATCCAAGAAAAACAGGAACACGTTGGTGTAATTTTTCCGGCTGAATATCCATGAGGCGTTGAAGACCATTTGTAGCGGCTCCACCGGCCTGTTCAACAATAAAAGCCATAGGATTGGCTTCATACAAAAGTCGAATTCTTCCCGGTTGTGAAGGATTTCTTGTATCGGCAGGATACATAAAGATACCACCACGATTCAGTATACGGTGAATATCAGTGACCATGGATCCCACCCAACGCATATTAAAATTTTTATTTCTCGGGCCGGTTGTTCCTTCCTGCATTTCCCTGACATATCGTTGTACGGGTGGATACCAGAAACGTGTATTTGAAGAATTGATGGCATATTCATTAGTATCTGCTGGAATTTGCATATTGCGGTGTGTCAGTACCCATGACCCCATTTCTCTGTCAAGAGTAAAACAATTGACGCCTCTTCCTGTTGTTAAAATGAGCAGTGTTTGAGGACCATAAAGCGCATAACCGGCTGCAACTTGTTTGTTTCCCTGCTGTAAAAAATCCTCTTCACGTGGATTTTCATCCGTTTTAGGTGCCTGAAGAACAGAAAAGATTGTTCCAATGGAAACATTGACATCGATATTTGTGGAACCATCCAACGGGTCAAAGAGAAGAAGATATTTTCCTTTTGGATAATCATTTGAAATCTGATGGATAGTTTCCATTTCTTCTGACGCCATTGCGCCCAAATAACCGCCCCATTCATTTGATTCCAGTAAGATCTGGTTGGATAGAACATCTAGTTTTTTTTGTACTTCTCCTTGAACATTTTCTGTTGAAGTACTTCCAAGGATATCGCCCAATGCCCCTTTTCCGACTGCATGTCCAATAACTTTGCAAGCCCGTGCGACGACTTCAAGCAAAAGTCTTAATTCTTCCGGGATATTATTGGTTATGCGATGTTCTTCAATTAAATGCTGGGTCAAGCTGATACGTTTTTGTTTCATAATTTCGGTTCCTGTTTTATTTGGATAACCTGTTAGGCGGCTAATATTTTATTAATAATTTCGCTAGTGTCTTTTGAGAGTTTGCGAGAAGCAATACGTTTCAGTACTTTTTTTGCTTGTTTTTTTAATTCCGGTACATAACGGTTATATGCAGTAAGTGAACGTGATAATCGTGCAGCAATTTGAGGATTAATTTTATCAAGTTCCAAAAGATTTTCTGCCCACAAATCGTAACCACTTCCATCTTTTGAGTGAAATTGTGCCATATTATTCAGACAAAAATTAAAAATAAGGCTTCTTGCACGATTAGGATTTTTTAATGTGAAAGCAGGATGCCGGGTCAATTTTCTGATGGCAGATACGTCACTTCCAGGTGCGCTTGCCTGCAAGGCGAACCATTTATCGATAACAAGTGCTTCGGATCGGTATGTTCGATAGAAATGATTGAGGCACCGCGTAGCCTGTTTTCTGGAAGTGGCAGTATTGGCGTGAACAAGAGCGGTTAAAGCAGCAAGCCTGTCTGTCATGTTGTTTGCCTTATCATATTGTGAGACGGCCAGATCAACAAATTTTTTGTTTTCAATGGCCATGAGGTAAGACATTGCCAAATTTCGTAAACTTCGTTTTCCCATATCATTAGGATCGGGGCTGTAGGAACTTTTTATTTTAATTTTGTTATAAGTGGTCAACCATTCTGTTTGCAAGGCGTAAGCAAGTGCCTGTTGCATAAAGTTTCTTGCATGCGATACTGCCTGAGGATCAATTTCTTCCATTTCTTCAGCAATAACGGTTTCTGCCGGGAGCGTCAAGACGAGGGTGCGAAAAGCCGGATCCAGATTGTCATTGGTTAAAACTGAACGAAAAGCTTCAGTTATTGTCGGTTTCAATTCAAGAGGCTCGCCTTTTTTAAAGGATTCTGTCAGTAGTAATAAATGTCTTAATACCAGACGCTGTCCTGCTTCCCATCGATTGAATGCATCCGGATCTGCCGATAGCAAAAGAGCCAGTTCTTCATCAGACTGGTCATATTCTAAAATGACAGGAGCCGAGAAATTGCGAAGAGCGGATATGATTGGTTTTTCAGGAATATCCGTTAAGGTAAAAGAATAGGTTTTCCGGCTTAACTCTAATAAAGCTGTATGGGGAGCAGCATCTGGCAAATTGTTTCGAATGAAAGGATCGCTACTTTTTATTTCAATGCTATTGCCTTTTTTATCAAGCAGACCAAAAGCAAAAGGGATTAGAAAAGGTTTTTTCCGTTTTTGTCCCGGTGTTGGCGGACAGGATTGCGTAAGAGACAAAGAAAGTGTTTGTGCTTTTTTGTCATATTTTGAGCGGAGTTTGACACGAGGCGTTCCCGCCTGACTGTACCAGTTTTCGAATTGGGTTAAGTCCTTGTTGTTGGCATCAGACATGGCCATCAAAAAATCAAGACAGGTTACAGCTTGACCATCATGTCGTTGAAAATACAGGTCCATCCCTTTCCGAAACCCATTTTTTCCTAAAAGGGTTTGATACATCCGTACGACTTCTGCCCCTTTTTCATAAATTGTAACGGTATAAAAATTATTGATTTCTTCATAGGAATCAGGACGAACGGGATGTGCTATGGCGCTGGCATCTTCAGGAAACTGAAGTTGACGAAGTTTTCGAACGTCATCGATACGTTTTACAGCACGACCTGTTTCAGTGCCGATACGATCCGCAGAAAATTCCTGGTCACGAAATACGGTTAATCCTTCTTTTAATGACAGTTGAAACCAGTCCCGACATGTGACACGGTTTCCTGTCCAATTATGAAAATATTCATGACCTACCACGGATTCAATATTGGCATAATCAAGGTCAGTTGCAATTTTGGAATTGGCTAGAACAAAACGTGTATTAAAGATATTTAATCCCTTGTTTTCCATTGCTCCCATATTAAAATCACTGACCGCCACAATCATGAAACGGTCGAGATCCAGTTCAAGCCCATACCGCTGTTCGTCCCAGCGGATGCTGTTTTTGAGAGACTGCATTGCATAATCTGTTTTATCAAGATTATTTTTTTCAACCCAAACCTGAAGCAGTGCTTTCCGTCCGGAAGCCAATGTGAATACTTCTTCCTGACAGACCAATTTGCCAGCGACAATGGCAAAAAGATAGGAAGGTTTATTAAATGGGTCCTCCCATTTTGCATAGTGGTTACCCTGCGGGAGATCGCCTTTTTCAATTAAATTTCCGTTAGATAGTAAAATGGGAAATTGTTTTTTATTGGCTTTTAATGTGACAGTATATTTTGCCATGACATCCGGGCGATCAGGAAAATAGGTAATTTTTCTAAAACCTTCAGCTTCGCATTGGGTAAAAAAATTGCCATTTGACATATACAATCCCATCAGAGTCGTGGTCTTATTGGGGTAAACAGTGGTTTCCATTTCCAATTGTGCATTTTCAGGGGCTTTTTTAATACGCAATACGCCGTTTTTAAGAGAATATTCTTTGGGTTTTAATTGGCGTTTATTAAGTGAAATACGGATCAACTCTAATTCCTCTCCGTAAAGTACGATATCTTCGTTTTTGGAATCGGGATTGTGTATTAATTTTGTCTTTGCAAAAACACGCGTTTTTTCCGGATGAAGGTCAAATGTCAAATCGACAGTTTTGACCCAAAAAGAAGGAGGAGTGTAATTTTTACGATAGACAGTTTTTTTTGTAAGAGAGGTCATATTAGCCATCCTGCAAGAATAAATGATTTATTCATATATTAATCTTGCTGCAGGAAGATTAAAAGGTTTTGGATTGACAGTATTGAAATATTGGGCGATAAAAAAACGGGAGTTTGTTGACGTGGGTTCGTTTCTTGATTTTATTAACGAGGATAAAGGAATGAATTTAAAGGGAAGAAAAACTGTCTGGTAATATGGCAATAAAGAAATTTTCTATGTTCTTTTTGAAAGATTTATTTTGGATTGATTATCAAAGAATATATCCGGAATAAAATTTAATTGAATGTGCCTCATAAAAATCCATTCAGCACATTCAATTAAATACGGATAACTTTTTTCGTTTTATTTAATTAGAAACTTTTCTTTATTTTTTTGATCAATCCATTTTGGTGCTTTTCCACGACCAGACCATGTTTCACCTGTTGCCGGATTGCGATATTTTGGAGAAAGAGAGGTTTTTGCACGAGGACCTTTCTTTTTAATATCTTTTCCAATGTCGGAAATTGTAATGCCATATTCCGTCATAATAGATTTAATTTGATTAATAGCATCGCCAATTTCTTTTTTTCTTACTTCTTCTGCCTGTCGCTGGAGTTGTTTTATTTGATCCTGAATTTGTTTATAAGTAGACATGTTACTTCCTATTTAATCAATAAAAACCTGAATAATTTTAAACTATAAAAAATAATTTATTCAATAGAATTAATCAAAAGATTTTAGGACAAGTTATCAAATTAAAGTTTATATTTTTATATTGAATAATTGACAGAGAGAGATATTAAACCTGATTGGGTTGGTTTTATAATCTGAAAAAGATTGGCGGTTTTGGTTTTTTTTGATAGCTTTAATAAAGCTTTATCTTTTGTTAATAAAAATCGGGCATTTGAATCATATGCCAATTCCAGAAACTTTTGATCGTCTTCATCTGTACAGACAGGAAGTGCTGAATAGTTTTTCTGAGGAAATTCACAACAGGAAACCATTTCATTGTATTCGGATATACATTTTTGACGAATGGATTCATTTAAAGAAAGAGATGGATAGGTTAATACTCGTAGCCATTCATTTTTACAGTCATATCGGGTAACAACTTTTACAATACCTTTTTTTATGATGCTCAGAAGTTCATTGCAATGTTTATCATGAAAAACAAACAAATCAAGACAAACATTTGTATCTAAAATAATTGAAGGGGGAACCATAATCATTTTTTCCGAATGGAATAATTAATTATTTTTTGCATCCTGAATTTTTTGTTTGATTAAATTGATATCCTCATTTTCAATCGTTTGAATCAGTTCATGATGTTTTTTTATGGCATCATTCCATGTCGCATATTGCCATTTTGGATGAATTTCTTCATCTAATCCAAAAATAATGGTTTCAAACAGTTTTTTTTCAGCCAGTCCAAAAGAATAATCAATTCCGGTAAATATGGTTGAAACAATCAGTTTTTTAACTTCAGTTTGTTTAATAATTCGATTGGATTCAAGTTGCATGTATTTTGCATATTCTTCCAAAGAACATCGAACAGGTTCTTGATTAACAAGTTTATAGAAGTGATTATCAATAGGCGTTGTGATTTCTTCAAAAGGATTTTTTTTAGTCATTTTAATTATTCAAATAGCAATAAAAAAATTCTATAAAATATTTTACAACGGTGTTTTGTTTTGAATTCTATACAGATATCAAAAATCATACTGTGACGATATAATTTTGCCTGTTTCATGTTGTTATATGTCTTAGTGTGGAGCTTAAATCAAAATGTCTTGTTATGAAAAACTAAAGTCCTTGCAGATTGCATTGCCGGAAGTGGCAGAACCTGTTGCGGCATATGTCATGTACGTTCAGACAGGAAATACAGTTTATTTGTCCGGACATATTGCGAAAAAAGACGGGAAGCCTTATGTCGGACAGTTTGGTAAAAATTTATCCGTAGAGGAAGGGCGTCTTGCGGCTCGTAATATTGCTATTGATATGATGGCGACGCTTCAGGCAGCATGTGGTGGTGATTTAAATCGTGTAAAAAGAATTGTGAAAGTTTTAAGTTTGGTTAATTCAACCAGTGATTTTACCGATCATCACCTTGTTACCAATGGGGCTTCTGAGTTGCTGGTTGAAGTTTTTGGACAGAAAGGCCGGCATGCCCGTTCCGCATTTGGTGTTGCACAGATTCCTACCGGATCTTGCATGGAAATGGAAATGATCGCGGAAATAGAATGATCATGAATACAGGTTCAGTTCCGACAAACTGAACCTGTATCCGGATAGCAACAAAAGCTATTTTTCTTCCTGTGGTTCCTGTGTTGAAACAGAAAGAGGCAGTTTAAGATTTACTGGGCTAAACCGGGAAACAATGGCACGTCCTTTTCGGGCTCTTTTGCCGAAATAAAATTTGAAGTCGTTACCGGATAGCAGGCTTTCATGTTGCGTTTTGTTTTTGGCAATACTTGTAATAATGCATCCATTTTTATTTGTGGGTAATGCAGCCAGCAAGGTTTCTGTCGGATTTAATGCCATAAGAATAACGCCATGTCCCCCGCTTGATAAATGACGAAGTTCCTCAATAGAAAATACCAGGAAACGCCCCTGTTCTGAAAGACAGGCAATATACTTGTCTTCCGTTTGAATCGGTTGAGGCTGAAGCAATTGTTCATTTTCTCCCAACCCGATAAATTGTTTTCCTTGACGGACACGACTGATCATATCGGCTACTTTTGTACTAAACCCGTATCCGGAACTTTTTGCAATGAGAAGGGATAATTCAGAAGAACCGGCGAAATAGTGTGTTATTTTTTCGTTTTGGGAAACATCAATCAAAGTGGTAACAGGTATGCCATCTCCACGAGCGTTTGGAAGCTGGTGGACAGGGATAGAGTAAATGCGGCCTGTCGATCCAAATGCAAGTAAATGATCTGTGCTTCGGCATTCAAACAAACCATACAAGGCATCACCTGCTTTAAAGTTCAATGGAGATAATTTGTGATCATGTCCTGCACGACATCGAATCCAGCCTTTTTCGGAAACGATAACGGTGACAGGCTCATCTGAAATTTTTTGTTCGACAAAAGCCCGTTCAGCTTCCTGAATTAAAGTTCTTCTTTTATCTCCAAATTTTTTGCGATCGGAATCAATTTCTCGAATCACCTGTTTTTTCATGGAAACCGGATTATTTAACAGGTCCTGCAGTGTATTTTTTTCATCAAGCAATTTATTGAGTTCCTGTTCAATTTTAATTTTTTCCATTCGGGCCAGTTGACGCAGTCGGATTTCTAAGATGTCGTCAACTTGCTGCTCTGTCAACTGAAAGGACTGCATTAAAGTGATTTTAGGATCGTCAAATGTACGAATAATATGAATAACCTTATCGATATTAAGAAGTACAATCTGACGTCCTTGCAAAATATGAATACGACTGTTTACCTTTTCCAGGCGCCAACTTGAGCGACGACGGGTGGTATCAAACCGGAAAGCAATCCATTCCTGCAGAATATTTTTCAATCCTTTTTGCATGGGTTTCCCATCCAATCCTATCATGACAAGATTTAGGGAAGTATTGCTCTCAAGAGATGTATGTGAAAGCAAAATTTGCATCAATTCCTGGGGATCCTGGCGTTTTGACCGGGGCTCAAAAACCAGACGAATGGGGGCGTCCCGACTGGATTCATCACGGATACTGTCTAAAATGCCCAACATGGTTTGGCGAAGGGAAGTCTGTTCTGGGGAAAGTGATTTCCTGCCGGTTTTGACTTTAGGATTTGTCATTTCTTCGATTTCTTCCAGAACTTTTTGTGATGAAGTGCTGGGTGGCAATTCAGTGACAACGACCTGCCATTGACCTCTTGCCAATTCTTCTATTTTCCATTTTGCACGGACTTTGAGGGTGCCTCGACCTGCTTCATACATTTCTTCAATTTGTGATGCAGAAGTAATAATTTGTCCTCCGCCTGGAAAATCAGGTCCAGGAATAATATTCATCAGGTCAGCGTGACTCAGGTTGGGATTTTGAATAAGTGCAATAGCGGCTTTGGCAATTTCTGAAAGATTATGAGGCGGAATTTCTGTTGCCATACCCACGGCGATTCCTGAAGAACCATTTAAAAGGGTCAGGGGCAATCTTGAGGGAAGAATATGGGGCTCCTGGAAGGAACCGTCATAATTGGGAACAAAATCAACCGTACCCTGATCAATTTCTTCCAGTAAAAGTTCGGCAATGGGAGTGAGTCGTGCTTCAGTATAGCGCATGGCAGCTGCGCCATCTCCGTCACGGGATCCAAAATTGCCCATCCCGTCAATTAACGGGTAGCGCATGGAGAAATCCTGTGCCATGCGGACAAGTGCGTCGTAAACCGATTGGTCTCCATGAGGGTGTAATTTCCCCAGGACATCACCAACAACGGCGGCGGATTTTCTCGGTTTTGCATCTGTTGTCAGCCCAAGTTCATTCATGGCATACAAAATGCGCCTTTGAACCGGTTTTTGTCCATCCCGGATGTCAGGAAGTGCCCGTCCTTTAACAACCGATATGGCATAATCAAGATAAGCGCGTTCAGCAAAACTCGCAAGGAGCAAGGCTTCTTCGTGATGGGTGTTGTTGGAATCTTCTTCAAAAAGATTTTGTTGTCGTGTCATATCCATATCAATTTTGTTTTTCAGATATCTGTTTGTGCTTCATGTCCATGTTGTTCCATCCATGCCCGGCGTGCGGCAGCTTCTCCTTTTCCCATTAACATCTGGAAACGGGATTGGGAATCTGCCTTGCCTGTTTCTCCATAAATGATAGGCAGAAGACGACGTGTATCTGGATTAAGTGTTGTTTCCCATAATTGTTCTGCATTCATTTCACCAAGACCTTTAAAGCGGGAAATGGATAAGGCACTGTCTTTGATGCCTTCTTTTTCCAGTTTGTCACGGATGGATGACAGTTCGGTTTCGTCGAGTGCATACAATTTTTGCACGGGACGTTTTTTTCGGGCAGGAACATCTATTCGATAAAGTGGTGGACGTGCGACATAAATATTTCCGTTTTCAATAAGTTTGGGGAAATGTCGGAAAAAAAGTGTCAAAAGCAGGACCTGAATATGAGATCCGTCTACATCCGCATCGGAAAGAATGCATATTTTTCCATATCGCAATCCTGAAAGATCGGGGTTTTCAGAAGCATCATGGGGATCTACCCCAATTGCAATGGAAATGTCATGAATTTCCTGATTGGCAAAAAGACGGTTTTTTTCTGTTTCCCAGGAATTAAGAATTTTTCCCCGTAAAGGCAAAACAGCCTGAAACTCTTTGTTTCTTCCCATTTTGGCAGAACCTCCGGCTGAATCTCCCTCAACAAGAAAAAGTTCGTTTCTTGTAATATCCGTTGATTCGCAATCGGTTAGTTTCCCCGGTAAAACAGCCACACCGGATGATTTTTTCTTTTCAATTTTTTGTGTTGCGTGCAGTCGGGATTGGGCTTGCCGGATAACCAGTTCGGCAAGTTTTCTGCCATGTTCCACATTCTGGTTCAGCCAAAGTTCAAGCGGAGGGCGAACGAGATTGGCAACCAGTTTAACCGCATCGCGGGAAGTCAATCTTTCTTTGATTTGACCCTGAAATTGTGGATCCAGTACTTTTGCAGATAAAAGAAAGGAGACCCGGGCAAAGACATCTTCCGGCAAAAGACGGATTCCTTTGGGTAAAAGGGAATGCATTTCCGCAAAACTTTTGACGGCATTAAAAAGACCTTCTCTTAAGCCGCTTTCATGGGTTCCGCCTGCAGAGGTGGGAATAAGATTAACGAAGGATTCCCTGACAGGAGAACCTTCTGTTGTCCATGCAACAATCCAGGATGCGCCTTCACCGATAGCGAATCCTTCCTGCGTATGGGTTACGTAATGTTCGCCTTCAAAAAGGGGGATGACAGTATCTTCATCGGTTTGAATGTCAAGTTGTTCACAGAGGAAGTCCCGAAAACCATTTTTGTATTGCCAGGTTAGTGTTTCATGTGTTTTTTCATCCAGAAAAGAAATATTGACACCATGAAGAAGAATCGCTTTTGAGCGCAACAAATACTTTAATTCTTCTGTTGGGATTACGGCGTTATCAAAATAGACGGGATTGGGCCATATGGTCACTTTTGTCCCGGATTTTTTTTCACCTCTTTCCAGTTTGCGAGAAGTCAAAGGTGTTGAGACATTTCCGTCTGTAAAAGTCATTTCGTGCCATTTTTTTTCGCGCCAGACTGTCACTTTGAGTTTGGAGGATAGGGCGTTTGTGACAGAGACGCCAACACCATGGAGACCACCCGAGAAAGTATAGGCATTTTCTATTCCTTTTTGGAATTTGCCTCCAGAGTGCAGACGTGTAAAAATGACTTCAATGGTCGGTATTTTTTCTTCCGGATGTTTCCCGACAGGGATACCCCGTCCGTCATCTTCGACACTGATGCTCCCATCAAGGTGCAGTGATACATGAATATTTTTGCAGTAGCCGGCCAAAGCTTCATCAGAGGCATTATCAATGACTTCCGTGATAATGTGTAATGGATTTTCTGTTCTTGTATACATGCCGGGCCGCTGGCGTACAGGTTCTAGGCCTTTTAGAACCTGTATGGACGATTCATCGTATAAGGATTTTTTTTGCATTTGGTATAAAACGGATTGTCAAAAGTTATTTGCAACGAAAAGGACGGAATTTTATATCAGAAAAAGCTTATCAGTCTGTATAAAAAATGGTTAAAGCAATTGATTTGGTTTCAAATAAAAAGTGTAAAGCATTGCTAACATAACTGTAATTGTATACAATGAAACATTAACGTAGTTTTAAAAAGAAAGGTTTTAAATACGGATATGGGCATATGCCCATTTTTTTTTCATTAATGTAATGAAAATGAGAACCATCTGCTAACCGGAGGCGGTTTTGCTGCAAGATTTGATAGAAAAGACAGTAAATGGCTGTGGATATGATTTGGTTGATGTGGAGCAAACATCAAGGGGTCTTTTGCGTGTCTATATTGATTTTTTGCCGGAAGAACTTATTAAAGGAAGTATTACGTTAAAAGATTGTGAAATAGTTAACCGTCAGTTATCCCATGTTTTGACGGTTGAAAATGTGGATTATGATCGTCTGGAAGTTTCTTCACCTGGCTTGGATAGACCATTAAAGCGATTTTCCGATTATGTTCGCTTTGTCGGTATGGAGGCCAATATCAGGTTGCGTATGCCTGTTGAAGGAATGTCAAATCGACGAGTTTTTCAGGGAATAATACAGGAGCCAGAAGGAGAAGAATTGGCATTGGAATTTGATGCCGGAGAAAATCTTGCCGTATTGCATTTTTCTCTTTCTGATGTCGATAAGGCACGATTGGTGCCACAAGTGAATTTTAGGGGCCGAAAAAAATGAGTTTCGAAATTCTTCAACTAGTTGATGCGCTTGCGCGTGAAAAAAATGTTGATAAAGAAATAGTTCTTGGCGCGCTGGAGCACGCTTTGGCGCTGGCTACTAAAAAACGTTATCCAGGAGATGTTGATATCAGGGTTGCCATTGATCGGAAAACGGGAGAGTTTGAAACTTTCCGCAGATGGCATGTCGTTCCGGATGAGGCAGGATTGCAGATGCCTGATCAGGAAATTTTGTATTTTGAGGCCAAGGAACAAATTCCCGATATAGAAGTGGATGATTATCTGGAAGAAAATATTGAGTCGATCGAGTTTGGTCGTCGTTTTGCTCAAGATACAAAGCAGATTGTTTTGCAACGTATTCGGGATGCGGAGCGTGAACAGATTCTGACAGATTTTCTTGCCCGTGGAGATACGCTGGTTACGGGAACAATTAAACGGATGGAGCGTGGCGATGCCATTTTGGAGTCTGGAAAAATTGAGGCCCGTTTGCCACGTGACCAAATGATTCCAAAAGAAAACCTAAGAGTAGGCGATCGTGTTCGGGCATATATTTTAAGAGTTGACAAGAATGCCAGAGGCCAGCAGGTGATCCTGTCCCGTACGGCACCGGAGTTCATCATCAAATTATTTGAACTGGAAGTGCCGGAAATGGAGCAGGGTTTACTTGAAATCAAATCGGCGGCAAGAGATCCTGGCGTGAGGGCAAAAATCGCTGTTTATGCGAGTGACAAGAGAATTGATCCTATCGGAACCTGTGTTGGTATTCGTGGTTCGCGAGTTCAGGCTGTTACCAGTGAGTTGGGTGGGGAACGTGTTGATATCGTATTGTGGTCGGAAGATCCCGCTCAATTTGTTATTGGTGCTTTGGCGCCTGCCAATGTTTCTTCAATTGTGGTTGATGAGGAACAGCATGCGATGGATGTCATTGTCGATGAGGAAAATTTGGCAATTGCCATTGGCAGAAGCGGACAGAATGTTCGTTTGGCATCCGAATTGACAGATTGGAAAATTAATATCATGACTGCTGAAGAATCGGCAGACAAATCGGCACTGGAAACGGCAAATATTCGTTCCCTTTTTATAGAAAAACTGGATGTGGATCAGGAAGTTGCGGATATTTTGATTGAAGAAGGTTTTTCCGCGCTGGAAGAAATTGCTTATGTTCCGATCAATGAAATGCTTGAAATAGAGGCGTTTGATGAGGAAACGGTCAATGAGTTGCGCACACGAGCCAGAGATGCCCTGGTTACAGAAGCGTTGGCTTCAGAAGAAGGCATGGCCAATATGGAGCCTGAACTGATCAATTTGGAAGGCATGGATAGAACAACAGCCGGCAAATTGGGTTTGGCAGGCGTAAAAACGTTGGCTGATTTTGGGCGTCTGGCTTATGATGAATTTGGTGCTATTCTCGCTTTTTCGACAGAACGAGCACGCCAACTGATTGATAATGGTTTTGATGATGTAACAGATGAGGAAATGGCATTGATTGATGCCAAATATGATGAACGTGCCAAGGCATTACAATCACTTGCATGGTCATTGATTGAAGAAAAATAATGGTTTTTGGGGACTGACCCGCATCAGAGAGGAAGAGGAATAAATGGCCACTAACAATGTAGCTCAGTTTGCAGCAGAGTTGAATATGCCAGCAGAAGCACTGTTGAGCCAGTTACGTAATGCTGGAGTTGAAAAAAAATCAGTGAATGATTCTCTGACAAATGCGGATAAAGACAAATTGCTCAGCTATTTGCGGGGTTCGCGCGGTAATGAAAAAGAGGGAAAGAAAAAAATTTCCTTGACTCGTAAGGAAACCAGTGAAATCAAACAGGCAGATGCGTCCGGCAAATCCCGAACCATTCAGGTAGAAGTTCGAAAAAAGCGGACGTTTAAGCGGGAAGAACAGCCTATTGTTACGGCAAAAACGGCACAGAAAGTACCTGTGCCGATTATTGATGAAGCAGAACAGAAAAAACGGGCTGAGGAAGCCCGCCGGCAAGCAGAACTGATCGCACGTCAGGAAGCGGAATTGCGTGAAAAACAGGCGCAGATTGAAGCAGAAAAACAGGCGCGTCAAAAAGCGGAAGAAGAATCCCGAAAAGCGGCTGAAAATGCAGCAAAAGCCGCTCAGGAAATAGAAGAAGCTAGAAAAAAGGCGGAAGAAAAAAAAGCGAAAGCCGTTGAAAAGCCTGTTGAAAAACCAGTAGACGGACCGGCCGAAAAAGCGGAAAAAGCAGAAAAACCAGTAGAGAAGCCGATCGAAAAACCGATTGAAAAAGCCGCAAAAACTGTTGAGCCGGAAAGTAATGCAAAAATAGAAAATGTTGCCAAGGCAGAAAAGACAAGACAGGCTGTTGAAGATGAAGTGGCGCAGATCAAGGCAATGATGTCGATTCCCAAGAAACCGCCAAAACAAAAGCAGATGCAGCTTGATGAAGATCTTCCAGTCAAAAAGAAAGATAATACGTTACGCCGACCTGCGGATAAAAAATCCGGTGGAAAAGAAGATAAAAAAGGGAATCTTGACAAGAAATCAATCAAGTCGGCAGATGTTGCTTCCATCTGGCAGGAAGATACAACCAAAAAACGGGGTACGGGTATGAAAACCCGCGGGGGAGCGCCAACGAATGTCCGTGAAGGATGGCGGGGCGGTAGCGGTCCTAAAAATCGCAAGGCGCAGCAATCCCCAGAAAGAGAAAGCAATTTCCATCAACCGACTGAAGCTATTGTAAGGAATATTTATGTTCCTGAAACGATTACAGTTGCAGAGCTGGCGCATCAAATGGCTGTCAAGGCATCGGAAGTGATCAAGCAATTGATGCTTTTGGGGCAAATGGTGACGATTAATCAGGTTTTGGATCAGGAAACCGCCATGATTTTGGTTGAGGAAATGGGACACAAGGCGCATGCCGCCAAAATCCAGGATCATGAAGCCGAGCTTGCCGCAATGGGTGAAAATATTGATGCAGAGTTGTTGCCAAGAGCACCTGTTGTGACGGTTATGGGGCATGTTGACCATGGCAAGACTTCTCTTTTGGATTATATTCGCCGAACCAAGATTGCTTTTGGTGAAGCAGGAGGAATTACACAGCACATTGGTGCCTATCACGTAAAAACGCCAAATGGAGTGATAACTTTTCTTGATACGCCGGGGCATGAGGCATTTACGGCAATGCGTGCTAGGGGTGCCAAGGCAACGGATATTGTTATTTTGGTTGTTGCCGCAGATGATGGTGTGATGCCACAGACAAAAGAAGCGATTGCTCATGCAAAAGCGGCAAATGTTCCTTTGGTGGTTGCAATTAATAAGATTGATAAATCGGGAGCAAATGTTGATCGGGTAACGCAGGAATTGATTGCAGAAGATGTTATTCCCGAGCAATATGGTGGAGATGCGCCTTTTGTCCCTGTATCGGCAAAAAGTGGGCAAGGTATTGACTCACTTCTGGAAAATGTTTTATTGCAGGCTGAAATATTGGAATTGAAAGCAGCAGTAGATGTCCCTGCAAAAGGACTGGTCATTGAAGCACGACTGGATAAGGGACGGGGTCCTGTTGCGACAGTTTTGGTTCAATCCGGAACGCTTCATAAGGCAGATGTGGTTCTTGTCGGACAGGAATTTGGTCGTGTACGGGCCATGCTGGATGAAAATGGCAAGGCTATTAATGATGCCGGCCCCAGTATTCCGGTGGAAATACAGGGGCTAACAGGCGTACCTGCCGCAGGAGAAGAAGTTCTTGTAATGGCCGACGAGAGGAAAGCCAGGGAAATTGCTCTTTTTAGACAGGGAAAATTCCGTGATGTCAAACTGGCAAAACAGCAGGCGGCCAAACTGGAAAATATGTTTGACCAGATTGCAGAAGGTGAGGTCAAAACACTGCCATTGATTATCAAGACGGATGTACAGGGCTCACAGGAAGCATTGTCCGGTTCCATGCTGAAACTCTCCAATGATGAGGTAAGAGTACAGGTTGTCCATGCCGCAGTTGGCGGTATTACCGAATCTGATGTCAATCTGGCGGTAGCTTCAAATGCCGTCATTATCGGATTTAATACTCGTGCAGATGCCCAAACCCGTGCTTTGGCAGAAACGCACGGCATTGATATTCGTTACTACAACATTATTTATGATGCAATTGATGATGTACGCGCTGCCATGTCGGGCATGTTGACACCGGAAAAACGGGAACATACGTTAGGACTGCTTGATATCAGACAGGTTATTCATATCAGCCGGATCGGTTCAATTGCGGGATGTTTTGTTTTGGAAGGCCAGGTCAGACGTGGTGCCATGGCACATTTGTTGCGTGACAATGTTGTTATTTGGTCTGGAGAAATTGATTCGCTGAAACGGTTTAAAGATGATGTCCGCGAAGTGAAGGCCGGTTTCGAATGTGGTTTGACATTAAAAGGATATAACGATATTAAGGAAGGCGATCAGCTTGAAATTTATGAGGTTCAGGAAATTGCAAGAACATTGTAATTTTTCCAGGTAAATCAGGTTGATGGTTTTTGTTAAGGAAAGGGAAGTGAGTCATGGCAAAACGTAACAAATCAGTTCCCGGTCGCAGTTTACGAGTGGCAGATCAGATTCAGAAAGATCTTTCAGAAATTCTGACTTTTGAATTAAAAGACCCCAGGGTGGGGCTTTTAACGATTACAGAGGTTCAAGTAACACCGGATTATGCTTACGCAAAGGTGTTTTTTACAACATTAAATGACAGCGAAGAATCCATTCAGGAAACATTGCAGGGTTTGGAAAAAGCCAATGGCTTTATTCGAAACCAGTTAAGTAAGCGTTTACATATTCATACTTTACCCCAGTTGCGATTTGAATATGATTATTCTGTTTCCCGGGGTATCGCTCTTTCCGATTTGATTGATCAGGCCAATTCTGATCGGGCAAAAGATGATGAGGATATTTTATAAACTCAGTTTTTTGTAAACTAGTTTTATTATGTCTGAAACACAATCCTTGAAAAAACGGGTACCTGTACATGGTGTTGTTTTGCTGGATAAACCTGCCGGGTTATCCAGCAATGAGGCTTTAAATCGTGTCAAACGTAAATTGAATGCAAAAAAAGCAGGACATACAGGTACATTGGATCCTTTTGCAACAGGCCTTTTGCCTTTGTGTTTTGGAGAAGCAACGAAGTTTTCGCAGGATTTATTGAATGCGGATAAAACTTACGAGACAACGATACGATTGGGTATTCAGACAGCAACAGGCGATACGGAAGGAGAAATCCTGAACCGGCAAAATGTTGATCATATTACCATTGAGAGGATTAAAGCGGTTCTGCCTCACTTTATAGGGGAAATAAAACAGATTCCGCCAATGTATTCGGCAATAAAACGGGATGGCAGGCCGTTGTATGAATATGCCAGGGCGGGTCTGGAAATTGAAAGGCAGGCCAGACACATCATGATTCATGGGATAGAACTGCTTGATTTTTCCAGTCCGTTTTTGAGATTGAAGATTTCTTGTGGAAAAGGAACCTACATTCGTGTTTTAGGTGAAGATATCGGGAAAAAACTGGACAGTTGCGCGCATCTTCAGACTTTAAGACGGGTAAAAGTGGGTACGATAGATATCGATGATGCCAGTCCATTATCAGATATTGAACTGGCAAAAAGTCCTTATGAGGCTATCGTTTTAAAGCCGGTAGATTACCTTCTTTCCTCATTTCCTTTGATTGAATTGTCAACAGAACTTTCCAGGCGTTTTATGCATGGGCAACGGCTTTCTCTTGAGAAGGAAAAGCTTCCCCTTTTTGAAATGGGACAAAGAGTGCGTGTGTATGATGCTGTTCATCGTAGACTTTTAGGTACGGCAATAATAAAGGATTATCGTATTTTGGCTCCTGAACGATTGATTTCATGTTAACTTTTTATCATGAACAAAAGGCATAATGGGGCATGATAAAATTTTTTCTCCTATTTATCTTACGTTTATAGAAATTTATGTCCAAAACAAATCGAAATGTGCGCAATATTGCGATTATTGCTCATGTTGATCATGGAAAAACGACACTTGTCGATCAGTTGCTTCATCAATCCGGTACATTTCGGGAGAATCAGACGGTCAGTGAACGTGTTATGGATTCCAATGATCTGGAAAGAGAGCGTGGCATTACTATTTTGGCAAAAAACTGTGCGGTAAAGTATAACGGTATTGACATTAATATTGTCGACACACCGGGTCATGCCGATTTCGGTGGAGAAGTTGAGCGGGTTTTATCGATGGTTGATGGGGTTCTGCTTTTGGTTGATGCCGTTGAAGGACCTATGCCACAAACACGTTTTGTGACAAAAAAAGCATTGGCTCTGGGTTTAAAACCGATTGTGGTGATTAATAAAATTGACCGTGAAGGAGGCCGCCCTGATTGGGTTGTCAATGCAACATTTGAATTATTTGACAAGTTAAATGCCACGGAAGATCAGCTGGATTTTCCGGTATTGTATGCATCGGCTCTGCATGGTTATGCCTCAACGGATCAAAATGTCCGTTCCGGTTCATTGCAGCCTTTGTTTGAGGCCATTATTGAACATGTTCCTGTCAGGGCAGTTGATCCGGATGGTCCACTTCAGATGCAAATATCTTCCTTGGACTTTTCTTCTTATGTCGGAAAAATTGGAATTGGGCGCATTAATCGTGGACGCATACATCCTTTGCAGGATGTGATTATCATGAATGGTCCCGATTCCTTGCCGATTCGGACTCGCATTAATCAGGTTCTGCATTTTCAAGGATTGGAACGTAAAGAAGTCGATCAGGCTGTTGCAGGTGATATCGTTTTAATTAATGGCATCGATCAGATTGATATTGGCTCAACAATTTGTGATATAGAAAGACCGGATGCCCTTCCCATGCTTTCTGTTGATGAGCCGACAATGACCATGAATTTCATGGTCAATACATCGCCTTTTGCCGGAACAGAGGGAAAATTTGTCACCAGCCGTCAATTAAGGGAACGCCTCAAGAGGGAATTGAAATCGAATGTGGCTCTTCGTTTCGCATTGACAGATGATGAAACCGTTTTTGAAGTTTCCGGACGGGGAGAATTACATTTGACGATTCTAATTGAAAATATGCGAAGGGAAGGCTATGAATTTGCTGTATCACGTCCCACGGTAGTTTATAAAACCATGAATGGAAAAAAACATGAACCGTATGAGTGGTTAACGCTGGAAATGGATGAATCCTGTCAGGGTGCGGTGATGGAAGAGTTGGGGCGACGTCGAGCGGAACTTCAGGATATGCAGGTTGATGGAAAAGGCCGCGTCAGATTGGATTACCGTATTTCTGTCAGGAATCTGATTGGTTTTCAAAGTGAATATATGACTTTAAGTCATGGTACGGGGATGATGAGTTATATTTCGGATGGTTATCATCCTGTAAATGAAGAAAAAAACAGTTTTGCCGGCCGACGCAATGGTGTTCTGGTTTCGCAGGAAGATGGTGTTGCCATTGCCTATGCATTATGGAAACTGCAGGAAAGAGGGAGCTTGTTTGTCAATCATAATGATCCCATTTATGAAGGTATGATCATTGGTATTCATTCTCGTGAAAATGATCTGGTTGTCAATCCTGCAAGAAAAAAACAGTTGACGAATATTCGGGCAGCAGGTAATGATGAAGCAATACGTTTGATTCCGCCTATTCAACTTTCACTTGAGTATGCCATTGAATTTATAAAAGATGATGAGTTGGTTGAGGTCACGCCCAAAAGCATTCGGCTTCGCAAACGCTTTTTAAAAGAGATTGAACGCAAACGTGCTTTTCGTCGGTCTGAGTGAGATGCATGCGAGAAAATAATTATATACCCCCAAAAATTGCCAGGCGTCATGCTCTTTTTTTGATGATCCTTATTCCGTTTTTATGGAGTCTGGCGGGTATTTTTACTCGACAGTTAATGATGGTAAAAAATGTCGAGATTGTGTTTTGGAGAAGTTTTTTTACAGCACTTTTTGTTGCTGTTTATTTATTGATTTCCAGTAAAAAACGTTTTTTATTTAGCCTGAGAAGCATGAGACTGTCGGGTTTTTTGTCTTCAGTAATGTGGGCAGTTATTTTTACCTGCTTCATGCTTTCATTGACTTTGACAACCGTTGCAAACACTTTGATTATTGGAAGTATTACGCCACTTTTGACTGCGGTTTTTGCATGGTTTTTTCTGAAACAAAAAACGTCATTTAAGGCCTGGATAGCGATTTTTTTTGCTTTTTTGGGTGTCGTCTGGATTTTTGTGGGAAGTGAGGATAATTTTGCAAATTCTCATTTTACAGGTCTTCTTTTTGCTCTGGCTGTGCCGTTTGCGTATGCCTCAAATTACCTTATTTTAAGCAAAACTGGAAAGACACTGGACATGATGCCTTCTGTTTTTGTCGGAGCGGTCATTTCATTTATTGTCATGACACCTCTTGTGTTTCCATTGGAAGCATCTGTGCACGATGTTACGATTCTTGCCGTGTTGGGTGTTTTTCAGTTAGGCGTGCCTTGCCTGTTACTGGTTTATGTTTCCCGTTTTTTATTACCGGCAGAAATGGCATTGATTGCCATGCTGGAAATGGTTTTGGGACCTTTGTGGGTATGGATTGGTGTTGGAGAAGTTCCCTCCCAAGAAACCATGATTGGAGGAAGTGTTGTTTTATTGTGTCTTCTGTTTTATGAAGTCGTGCTGGTTTTGCAAAACAGGAGAAAAAAATCAAGTGGCTGAAAAGAAACGATTTTTGTTTATTTAAAAAGAAGTTATATATAAAAAATATTATTAAGTTAATAACAAGTTTAAAATGGATTGTTTTTTAATAAAAAATTTTTTCTTGACAGATTATTGTTAAACACGTTTAATAAGCGTTTAAATTATTTTCCGCCCTTCAAATAACATTTAACTGAGATAACTAACAGAGGTGTTCCATGAATAAATCTGAGCTTGTAAAATATATTGCTGATAAAGCAGATATTTCAAAAGCAGCAGCAACACGTTCTTTGGATGCTGTGATTGAAGCTGTAACTGAAACATTAAGAAAACAAGAAAGTGTGACTTTGGTTGGTTTTGGTACTTTTAGTGTTGGTAAACGTGCAGCTCGTTCTGGTCGCAATCCTCGTACTGGTGAAGTTATTAAAATCAAATCTGCAAAAGTTCCTAAATTTAAAGCTGGTAAAGCTTTAAAAGATGCTGTAAACTAATGTTTTTCGTGGCGTAAAAAATACGCCGAAAAGTTTGGCTGACTAAGACTCGAAAAGGGTGCTTAGCTCAGTTGGT
>CAZAIY010000004.1:0-20787 GCA_964485295.1 uncultured Oxalobacter sp.
GGGTACGGGTGTCATTGCCGGTGGTGCTATGCGTGCAATGTTTGAAGTGTTGGGTGTGACTAATGTTGTTGCAAAATCATTTGGATCCAGTAATCCATACAATATGGTAAGAGCAACAATGAATGCATTGGCATCCATGAACACACCATCAGAAATTGCTGGTAAGCGTGGCAAGTCCATTGAAGAAATTCTCGGATAAGAAGAGGTGAGAGGCTATGTCGTCTAAACAAATTACGGTGAAGTTGGTCAAAAGCCTGATTGGAACTAAAGAGGTACATCGTGCTACGGTACGTGGTCTTGGGCTTCGTCGTCTCAATTCTGTTTCCACACTTGAGGACACACCAGCTGTTCGTGGAATGATTAACAAGGTATCGTTTCTCGTAAAAGTTGTTTCCTAATATGGGAAGCTTCTAACAGGATAAGTTATGAAATTGAATAATTTGCAACCCGCAACTGGCGCAAAACAAGCTAAACGTAGAGTTGGTCGAGGAATCGGATCTGGTTTGGGAAAAACTGCTGGTCGCGGACACAAGGGACAGAAAGCACGTGCAGGCGGTTTTCATAAGGTTGGTTTTGAAGGCGGTCAAATGCCTTTGCAACGCAGATTGCCCAAACGTGGATTTAAATCTAAAGCAGCACTTTATCGTGCAGAGGTCCGTCTTTCGGATTTGGAAAAATTGCCTGTAAACGATATTGATATATTGGCATTGAAACAGGCAGGGATCATATCCCAGCGGATAAAAGAAGTACGAGTCATTCTTTCAGGCGAGATTAGTAAAAAGGTTAATCTTTCAGGAATGGAAGTGACTAAAGGTGCACGTGCTGCAATTGAAAGTCGTGGTGGTACGATTGCTTAAGATTGCAATGTATAGATAGATTCGGGGAATTAGATTGGCAACGTCATCTAAAGCAGCGATAAAAACATCCGGGATAACGGGCTTTCCCTGGGGGAGATTATGGTTTCTTCTTGGAGCACTGGTTGTTTATCGGATTGGTGCGCATATACCAGTACCTGGAATTGATCCGGACCAGCTTGCATTTTTGTTTAGACAAAATGAAGGCGGTATATTGGGTATGTTCAATATGTTTTCAGGTGGAGCGCTTTCCCGTTTTTCGGTATTTGCGTTAGGTATTATGCCTTATATCTCTGCGTCCATTATCATGCAGATGATTGGCATTATTTCTCCGCAAATTGAAGCATTAAAGAAAGAAGGTGAAGCCGGCCGGAGAAAAATGACTCAATATACACGTTATGGTACGTTGCTTTTGGCTGCTTTTCAGGGATTGGGTATTGCCATAGCGGTTGAGTCACAGCCTGGACTTGTTATTGAGCCAGGAATGATGTTTCGGTTTACAGCTGTTGTAACACTTGTTACTGGAACCATGTTTTTAATGTGGTTAGGAGAACAGATCACGGAAAGAGGTTTGGGTAACGGTATTTCCATTTTGATTTTTGCTGGTATTGCTGCTGGATTACCCAGTGCAATTGGAGGGCTGTTTGAATTGGTAAGAACCGGATCCATGAGTGCCATTTCAGCGCTTCTGATTTGTGTCATCGTTGTCTGTGTAACCTTTCTGGTCGTTTTTATTGAAAGTGGACAGCGGCGCATTTTAGTCAATTATGCGAAGCGTCAGGTCGGTAATAAAATTTATGGTGGACAAAGTACGCATTTGCCATTGAAAGTAAATATGGCAGGTGTTATTCCTCCAATTTTTGCTTCATCGATTATTTTATTTCCGGCAACCATTGCAGGATGGTTTGCAACCGGCACAGAATCAGATAATATGTTTGTCAGATTCCTGAAAGATCTATCAGCATCGTTAGGACCAGGTGAGCCGATGCATGCATTGCTTTATGCCATAGCAATTATTTTCTTCTGTTTCTTTTATACAGCTTTGGTATTTAATAGCCGTGAAACGGCAGATAACTTGAAAAAAAGCGGTGCATTTATACCAGGTATTAGACCGGGGGAGCAAACAGCACGATATGTTGACAGAATCCTTATGCGCCTAACATTGGCAGGGGCAGTATATGTGACACTAGTGTGTTTGTTACCAGAGTTTTTGGTTGCAAAATGGAATGTGCCCTTTTATTTCGGAGGTACATCGTTACTGATTATAGTTGTGGTGACAATGGACTTCATGGCGCAGATTCAAAACTTCCTCATGTCACATCAGTATGAGTCGTTGTTGAAGAAGGCGAATTTTAAAGGGTAAAAATCCGAGTAACTTTAATAAGAGAGAATTGGCAGTATATGGCAAAAGATGACGTTATCCAGATGCAAGGGGAGATAATAGACAATCTGCCTAATGCAACTTTTCGTGTGAAACTGGAAAATGGGCATGTTGTGCTGGGACATATATCAGGCAAAATGAGGATGAATTATATTCGAATTCTGCCAGGAGATAAGGTAACAGTCGAGTTGACACCATATGATTTGACTCGTGCCAGAATTGTCTTCCGGTCAAAGTAGTTGTGATCGGTAATTTTTGATTTAAAGAGGTTTTAAAATGAAGGTACAGGCATCTGTTAAGCGGATTTGCCGCAATTGTAAAATCATAAAACGCAATGGCGTAATACGTGTTATTTGCACGGAAAAACGTCACAAACAGCGTCAAGGTTAATAACGGCATTATTAGGACGAACGAATGGCACGTATTGCAGGGGTAAATATTCCCAACCATCAGCACATAGTTATTGGGTTAACGGCTATTTATGGTATTGGACGTCCTCGCGCTCAGGAAATTTGCGAGGCATCCGGTGTTGAGCCGTCAAAAAAAGTCAAGGATCTCGATGATAACGAACTCGAAAAACTTCGTGATGCATTAAATGGTTATCTTATTGAAGGTGATTTGCGTCGCGAAGTATCCATGAGCGTAAAACGCTTAATGGATTTGGGTTGTTATCGTGGCTTGCGTCATCGTCGTGGCTTGCCTGTAAGAGGGCAACGTACACGTACCAATGCACGTACGCGAAAAGGTCCGCGTAAAGCTGCGCAGGCACTGAAAAAATAAAAAGACTACCGAGTTTGAATCGTAGACGGATCAAGGATATTTAAAATATGGCAAAAGCATCAAGTAGCACAGCAGCTCGTGCGCGTAAAAGAGTAAAGAGAAATATTGCTGAAGGCGTGGCACATGTACACGCATCTTTTAACAATACAATCATTACGATTACAGATCGTCAGGGGAATACTCTGACTTGGGCAACTTCAGGTGGTGCAGGTTTTAAAGGATCTCGTAAATCGACTCCATTTGCAGCACAGGTTGCAGCAGAATCTGCAGGAAGAGTTGCTATTGAATATGGCATTAAAAATTTGGAAGTGCGCATAAAAGGACCTGGACCTGGCCGTGAATCAGCTGTACGTGCTCTGAATAATTTGGGAATTCGCATTACCCAGATTCAGGATATTACACCGATTCCACATAACGGTTGCCGTCCACCAAAGCGCCGCCGAATTTAAAAATTTTTTTGAAGACCACTGTTAGACTGATTCAGTTTAACTAGCGCCTGAATTGCGATAAATTCGGGGCGTCATAGATAGTAAAGGAAATATTGTGGCACGTTATACAGGGCCTAAGGCCAAATTATCCCGCCGTGAAGGTACAGACCTTTTTCTAAAGAGTGCACGTCGTTCTTTGGATTCTAAATGTAAACTTGATGTCAAACCAGGACAACATGGACTGCGTTCTGGTGCCCGTCTGTCAGATTATGGTAACCAGCTCCGTGAAAAGCAAAAAGTCAAACGGATGTATGGTGTCCTGGAAAGACAGTTTCGCCGTTATTTTGCTGAAGCGGAACGTAGAAAAGGAAATACAGGCGACAATCTCATGCAGATTTTAGAAACACGTCTTGATAATGTTGTCTATCGTATGGGATTTGGATCCACACGAGCAGAAAGCCGTCAGTTAGTCAGTCATCAGGCAATAATGGTGAATGGAAAAGTCGTTAATATTCCGTCCTATCTGGTCAAACCGACTGATGTGGTTTCAGTAAGAGAAAAAGCAAAGAAACAGGCTCGTATTATCGAATCCCTTTCTCTTGCAGAACAAATTGGATTAGCAGACTGGGTTGCAGTTGATACCAAAAAAATGGAAGGCGAGTTTAAACGTATTCCAGATCGTTCTGAATTTGCAAATGACATTAATGAATCGTTGATTATTGAGTTGTATTCACGTTAATCAATGAGGAAGTTTTTTTGTCAGATTAACTTATTAATGCCATCAGCCTTATCGGTGTAACGAGCCGAGGGTATTGAAAAGGACATTTTATGCCAAACAATTTTCTCAAGCCACGCATTATAAATGTAGAAGTATTGGGAGCGGGTCACTCTCGAGTAGAAATGGAACCATTTGAGCGTGGTTATGGGCATACACTTGGAAATGCATTACGCAGAATTTTGCTTTCTTCCATGGCAGGGTATGCTCCAACAGAAGTTACTATTGCGGGTGTTGTTCATGAATATTCAACACTGGATGGAATTCAGGAAGATGTTGTGGATCTTCTTCTGAATCTGAAGGGAGTTGTTTTCAAGTTGCATAGCCGTGAGGCAGTTACCCTCACTTTGAAAAAGGAAGGTGCGGGTATTGTAACAGCAGCCGATATTGAAATACCTCACGATGTTGAGATCATTAACCCGGATCACATCATTGCACATCTGACTGAAAGTGGAAAGCTGGATATGCAAATTAAAGTGGAAGCCGGTCGTGGTTATGTTCCTGGCAATGTAAGAAGACTTTCAGAAGATGCCAATAAAACGATAGGTAGAATTATATTAGATGCTTCATTTTCACCAGTTCGTCGGGTTTCCTATTCTGTCGAGTCTGCACGTGTTGAACAAAGAACAGACCTGGATAAGCTTATTATCAATATTGAAACGAATGGTGTTATTACTGCAGAAGAAGCCATTCGTCAATCTGCACGTATTCTGGTTGATCAATTAAGTGTTTTTGCTGCACTGGAAGGTACGGAAACTTCTTCAGAATCCATGTCACAATTGCCTCCTGTTGATCCGGTTCTGTTGCGTCCTGTTGATGATCTGGAGTTAACGGTTCGTTCAGCTAATTGTCTAAAAGCTGAAAACATCAATTACATTGGTGATTTGATTCAACGTAGTGAAAATGAATTGCTCAAGACGCCGAATCTGGGACGTAAATCATTAAATGAGATTAAAGAGGTGCTTGCTTCCCGTGGTTTAACGCTGGGTATGAAACTTGATAATTGGCCACCTCCCGGGCTGGAAAAATAATAGTTTGTTTTAAAAAATGACCGGCCCGCAACGAGAAAGTTGATAGAAGAGCTGGATTAAAGATAAAGAGGAAAATATGCGTCATCGTCATGGTTTAAAAAAACTTAATCGTACGTCATCACATCGTCTGGCTATGTTGCGTAATATGAGTGTATCTCTTTTACGTCATGAGGCAATAAAAACAACGTTACCAAAGGCAAAGGAATTGAGACGCGTTGTTGAACCTATTATTACACTTGGTAAAAAAGACACCTTGGCTAATAAACGTTTGGCATTCAATCGTTTACGTGATCGTGAAATAGTTGTTAAATTATTCAGTGAATTAGGTCCGCGTTATGCTAATCGTAATGGTGGATATTTACGTATTTTGAAAATTGGTAATAGAGTTGGTGATAATGCTCCGATGGCTTATGTCGAATTGCTGGATCGTCCTGAACCAGCTGTAATTGAAAAAGCCTAAACGTTCGATGATAAAAAAAAGACCGGTTATCCGGTCTTTTTTTTCAGCCATATTTTTGTTATGACGATCATTCAAGATGGTGTTGGCGTGATGTGAAAGGAAAATAGATGGATGAAGTGGTTTTAGTGTATAGCACGGCGCCTGATATCGAAATTGCCAGGCAAATAGCCAGAGTACTGGTTGACGAAAAATTGGCAGCATGTGTCAGTTTGTTGCCTAGCATGCAATCTGTATATCGTTGGCAGGGAAAGGTTGAAGAAGCACAAGAAACATATATCATGATTAAAACGAAACGGAGCTGTTTTTCTCTTCTTTCAGAAAGACTTCAGACATTGCATCCTTATGAGCTTCCTGAAATAGTTTGTATTTCAGTGAAGGACGGATTACCGGGTTATTTGCAATGGATTGGAGAGGAAACGATTTGATTAGACGATGGGGCAAAGCGAAATCAAACTGAGTGATATTCCCATAACAAGAGGGATGGAAAAATTATCATCAATTTTGATTTGTTTTTCGTATATTTCAGCAAACATGGCAATAGTTAGTCCAATGGTACCTATTCCCAAAAAAAACAAGGACTTATTGTAAATATATACAAAATATAGAAGAACAAGAAAAGATGATGCCCAAAAAGCAAGCGCTCCTTCGATACTTTTGGTTCCATTGTTGATTTTGTGTTTGCCAAATTTTCTACCAATTAGAGCGGCAAAAGTGTCACCGATTAACATGATGGAAAGGGCAATCATAGCCACTGTCTGTTCAAAAAGTAAAGTTACCATGAGGGCGGCGGCCAAAACATAAGGAGCACCACTTAATCGAAAAGTATCTCCTTTTTCATTTTCTCTTAGCATCCGGCTAAAAAAACGGCCATAAACAAAGACGAAAAGCGGCCATTTCTTATGATAGCCATATTCCGTTGCAACAAGAATAACAAGTAAAATCAGGAAGATAGAGATATTCCAGGTGCGAGGTAAAAAAGCAAGAGAAAATACCATCCAAAGGGAGCTCAAATGAATCAGCTTTCGAAGGACTTCTTGCGTATAGGTTATTTGTTTCGCCATAAGCGGAATATTACTGAATTATGATAGCCATATATACGGGTTAGGTGAGTTCGCTAATTTTGAAATCCGACCAAGTTTAACAGCCATTTTGTTGCTTCATCCAGTCCAATTCTTTTTGGAGCCGAAAATAATTGGCAGGAAAAAGGAAATAAATTTCCTTGTTCGTCAATATAACTGTTTAAAATGGTTTTTGTCTGGTGAAGGACTTTTCGAGAGTCATTGTTATTTAATTTATCCGCTTTGGTTAAAATACAATGAACAGGTTTTCCTGTTGTTAGGAACCATTCAAGCAATTGCCTATCGAGCTGTTGGAATGGATGTCTTGCATCCATAAGCAAAACGAGACCGGCTAGCTGTTGACGGGTTGTGAGATAATTCTCTAAGAGTTTTTGCCAATGATTTTTTGTTGCGCCCGGTACTTGCGCGTATCCGTATCCTGGCAGGTCAACGAGAAAAAATTCTATTTCATCTTCTTTTACAGGATCTTTTCTATGCTGGGCCACATGAGCGCCCCCGATGGAAAAAAAATTAATATGTTGGGTTCTTCCCGGTGTACGGGATGTATGTGCCAGATTTTTTTGATTGCATAAGATATTGATTGCAGTTGATTTTCCTGCATTGGAGCGTCCTGCGAAAGCGATTTCAGGCACCTTGAGTTTCGGCAAATCTTTTGTATGATTGACCGAAGTATAAAATCGAGTTTGCCAGAGTTTTGACATTATTTTGGTAATACTTTTTCAAAAACAAAAAGATCTTCCGGGGTTTCTCTGCGTCGAATTAAATAATGTTGATCATTGTCTACAATTACTTCTGCAGCTCTTCCGCGGGTATTATAGTTTGATGCCATAGCCATACCATATGCACCGGCAGACATGATTGCCAGTAAATCACCCTGTTCAATGGCAAGTTCTCGTGATTTGGCCAGCCAATCTCCGGATTCACAGATAGGACCAACAATATCATATGATTCAGGTGAGAGATTTCTTTTGTTGACAGGCAACACAGTATGCCAGGCTTCGTACATGGCTGGTCGCATCAAGTCGTTCATGGCAGCATCGACAATAGCAAAATTTTGTGCCGTATTTTTTTTCAGGTATTGCACTTGTGTCAATAAAATACCTGCATTGCCGCTAATCGAACGTCCCGGTTCTAAAATGAGCTGAATAGGACTATTGGCATATTGTTTTTTACGCCATGTATTGATACGAGCGTACAGACGGGATATGTAATCTTGTACAGCAAAAGGTTTCTCATCGCTGTAGGTTATTCCGGCACCACCACCAATGTCAATGTGCTGTAATGCGATGCCTTCTGCAGCCAACTTATCAAAAAGAACAATTAATCTGTCTAAAGCTTCAAGAAGTGGTGCATCATCCAATAATTGAGAACCGATATGACAATCAATACCTGTAATGGTGATATGTGGCATATTTGAAGCTATCTTATAGCATTCAAATGCCTCATTGTAGGCGACCCCAAATTTGTTTTGTTTTAATCCTGTTGAAATATAGGGATGAGTTTTCGGGTCGACATCCGGATTAACTCTAAAAGCGATACGAGCAGAAGTACTCATTTCCTGGGCAATTTGGTTGATCCGGTACAGCTCTGCCAATGATTCGACGTTAAAGCATAAAATATCGTTTTCCAGCGCAAAACGAATTTCTTCGGTTGTTTTGCCCACACCAGAAAAAATGACCTTACGAGGGTTGCAACCTGCAGCAATAACACGAGCGAGTTCGCCTCCGGACACAATATCAAATCCGGAGCCCAGATCGCCAAGAATTTTGAGAATGGCTAAATTTGAATTTGATTTTACCGAATAACACAGTAAAGCAGGCGTTTCCGGGTATTGGTGTTTGGAAAAAGCTTCCGCATAGGCCTGATAATGGGCAGTTAATGCCGTGCGAGAGTATACATACAAAGGCGTTCCATATTGTTTAGCAATATTTTCTAAAGGAATGTTGTCTGCGTATAAAGTATTTTCCTTATATGAAAAATAGGATGCTGGCATGTTAGTTTCCTGTATCAATTTCTTTTTTATTTGTTGTGTTTTCAGTGGATGTTTTATTGGTATCTTTTTTTACGTTTGATCTTCTAGGTGGTGGCGGAGGGTGAGTGGAGTATGTTTCAGGCATATACAGATCGCCAGGTAATCCACAGGCAACAAGAAAAAAAGTACATACTAAAATCAATATGTAAGAAAAACGAAAGCGATTTGTCATGAGTTAAAAAATTTCCGGTATATCGTCACTTATATCTGGTTCAGGTTCTTTATATTCCACACCGAGATTGTTGATAATGGCTCCGGGAGGAGTTTCTGCGTAATAATAATCTCCGTTGATAAAAAGAACACCCTGAGGGATAGGCTTATTGTATATTGGAACGTTTTTAAGAGCGACTTTCATATAATTTATCCAAATTGGCAATGCCAGTCCTCCGCCTGTTTCCCTGCTTCCAAGATTTCTGGGTTTATCATAACCAATCCAGGCAACACCAACCAATTTTGGATGATAACCGGCAAACCATGCATCGTATGAATCATTGGTTGTACCGGTTTTTCCAGCTAAATCAGAACGATTTAAAACACGAGCCCTAACAGCTGTTCCGTGAAGAACAACATCTTTCATCATGCTATCCATCATGAAAGCATTTCGTTCATCAATAACACGGTTTGCTTCATCTCCGGCTTTGTCCGGTTTTGCTTCTGAAATAATATTTCCTTTTAGATCCGAGACATAGGAAATGAGATAAGGCGATATTTTATAGCCTCCATTTGCGAAAATGGCATAAGCGGATGCCATTTGGAGTGGTGTTACCGAACCTGCTCCTAGTGCCAATGTCAAATAGGGAGGATGCTTGTCGGGATCAAATCCAAACCGTGTCAAATAATCTTGCCCGTATTGAGGGCCAATTTGGTTCAATACGCGAATAGAGATCATATTTTTTGATTTCATAAGACCGCGGCGCATGGTCATCGGGCCTTCATATCTGGCATCGTAGTTTTTGGGTTCCCATGATTGCCCGCCTGTTTGAGCTGCAGTAAATTGCAAGGGGGCATCATTAATAATGCTGGCCGGAGCGAATTTTTTTTCTAATGAGGCAGAATAAATAAAAGGTTTAAAAGATGAACCGGGTTGGCGCCAGGCTTGCGTAACATGATTAAATTTTCTTCGATTGAAATCAAAACCGCCAACCATGGCTTTGATGGCACCATCGTGGGTTTTTAAAGAAATAAAGGCGGATTCCACATTGGGCATTTGAGAAATTTCCCAGCTATTATTTTCTTTTGTAACGCGTATGATGGATCCTCTTTTTATTTGTCGATTTGGTTTGGCTGTCGGGGTAAGCCCGGAGGCGGCAAAAATTAATCCTTTTCCGCCAATATAAATTTCTTCTCCTGTAGAAGTGACGGCAGTGACAAGTTTTGGGGATGCCTCAAGGACAACCGCAGATAATAATTCATCACTATCAGGATAGTGCGCAAGTTCGGTTTCAACAGCTTCAGCAATTTCCTCTTTATTTGCCGGAAGTGTCATGTATCCTTCAGGACCTCTAAATCCGTGTCGTTTTTCATAATCCATCACGCCTTGTCGGACGGCACGATAGGCAGCTTCCTGATCTTCGCTGGTGATAGTTGTAAAAACGTTCAGGCCCTTTGTATATGTTTCATCTTTATATTGTTCATATACAAGCATCCGTGCCATTTCAGCAACAAATTCAGCATGAATGGGGAATTCATTTGTTTTGTTTTTTATGACGATAGGTTCATTTTTTGCCTGTTCATATTCTTCTTGGTTGATGTATTTTAACTGCACCATCCGTTGGAGAATGTATTGCTGTCTTACACGGGCACGAGATGGGTTTGCAACAGGGTTGTTTGCCGATGGCGCTTTAGGAAGTCCGGCCAACATGGCGGCTTCTGCAATAGTGATATCCTGAAGTCTTTTACCAAAGTAGATTTGGGATGCTGATGCAAAACCAAATGCGCGTTGTCCCAAATAAATTTGGTTCATATATATTTCGAAAATCTGGTCTTTTGTCAGGGCACTTTCAATTTTCCATGCAAGCATAGCCTCATACATCTTCCGTTTAAGTGTTTGCTCGCTTGTTAGAAAAAAATTTCGTGCCACCTGTTGCGTAATGGTGGATGCGCCCTGTCTGTTTTTACCGGTCAGATTATTAATGGCGGCACGTAAAATACCAATATAGTCAATTCCTCCATGTTGATAAAAACGGTCGTCTTCAATTGCCAAAACCGCTTTTTTCATAATATTGGGAATTTCATCAAAATGAATTAAGTTTCGTCTTTCTTCGCCAAATTCACCAATAAGGACATGATCTGCGGTATAAATACGCAATGGCATTTTAGGCTGATAATCAGTTAACTGATCCAAATCCGGTAGATTAGGATAGATCATGATCATGGTAAAGATGACGATTAAGGCGCCAGTGATGCCGAGGCTAAAAAACACAACCATTGAATTGAAGAACCAGCGTAGTGTTCTTTCTTTGGTCCATGTTTTTTTTTGTTGTGTTTTTTCCTTGTTCTTAAAAATCATTTGATACAAATGAGTAAAGCAATGAGAATTGACATTATCCTTGAAACTAAAAAACTTCGCATAAGAATATTACCTTCTTATACAATTAATTTGTAAATTTGTGTATTTTTCTCTTGTTGAAGACATGAAAAGCTAGTGGAATGCACATACTAGTGAAAAGACAGGTTACGTTTTATGCATGACAATATATTTCTTGTTGGTTTAATGGGGTCCGGAAAAACAACGGTAGGACGGGCACTTGCAAAGTGGCTGGGAATGCGTTTTATTGATTCGGATCAGGAAATTGAATCCAGAACAGGTGCATCCATCTCCTGGATATTTGAAATTGAAGGAGAGGATTCGTTCCGCAAGCGGGAAGCTGAAGCCATACGTGACTTGACAGCACAAAAAGGAATTGTTCTTGCAACGGGAGGGGGTGCTGTTATTGATCCGGAAAACAGACGTTATCTTAAAGAAAGAGGAACGGTTGTTTATTTGAGGGCATCAGTCAACAATATACTTCAACGAACGATGCATGATAGGACACGTCCGCTTCTACAGACGGAGGATCCCCGCAAGAAAATTGAGGAATTATCTATGCAACGGGAGGCTTTCTATAGAGAAGTTGCAGATATTGTTATTGATACGGGATGGCAGAATATTCATGCCATGGTGCAATCTATTGTCGGGAAGATAAGTGGAAAGCAGAAAAAACATAAAAAAAGCGAAAGACCGGAAACAAAACGGCGTGGTCGCAAAAAGAATCAAGAGGGAAAAAAGGAAAACATGACAGCACAAAGAACCAAAAATATTCAGTTACATGTGGATTTGGGCGAACGTAGTTATCCGATAGAAATTGGAGAGGGGCTGATTTCGGATAGTCAAATGATGAAACAGCTCATAAAAAGTGATCGGGTTGCTGTTGTTACCAATACAGTTGTTGCTCCTCTTTATTTGGAAAAATTAGACAAAACGCTAAAAGAGGCGGGAAAAAATGTTATTCCGATTGTTTTGCCTGATGGGGAACAGGAAAAAAATTGGTCAACTTTAATGAAGGTTTTTGATGTTTTGCTTGAAAACAAGTGTGACAGGAAAACAACTTTGCTGGCACTTGGAGGCGGGGTTATTGGTGATTTGACAGGTTATGCCGCAGCCAGTTTTATGAGAGGCGTTCCTTTTATACAGGTTCCGACAACTCTTTTGGCAGAAGTGGATTCTTCCGTTGGGGGAAAAACAGGCATTAATCATCCACTAGGAAAGAATATGATTGGTGCATTTTATCAGCCTGAAGCCGTTATTACGGATACGCAAACCTTAAATACATTGCCCGATAGGGAATTATCAGCGGGCATTGCCGAAATTATCAAACATGGAGCCATTTTGGATCCGGATTATTTCGCATGGTTAGAGGCAGATATGGATAAATTGCTAAAGCGGGATGGCAAAACATTGGCGAGGGCGATTTATCGTTCCTGCGAGATTAAGGCGGATGTGGTCAGGCAGGATGAAAAGGAAAGTAGTGGGTTGCGTGCCATTTTAAATTTCGGGCACACTTTTGGGCATGCAATTGAAGCCGGTTTGGGATTTGGGACCTGGCTACATGGAGAAGCCGTCGGTTGTGGTATGGTCATGGCTGCAGATTTGTCATGTCGAATGGGATTGCTAGATACGGTCTCGAAAGAACGCATTCAAAAATTAGTTGCCGTTGCGGGATTGCCTACAGTTGCACCTGATTTGGGAGAGGATCAATGGATTGAGTTGATGCGAGTTGACAAGAAAAATGCAGGAGGGGAAATCCAGTTTGTCCTTTTAAGGGAATTGGGATCCGCTTTCGTAACGACAGTTCCTGAAGATAAATTACGGGAAACCTTAAGTGCCTGTATAAAACAGGGGTCATGAAAATGCTATTTATGAGGTTGATATTTAACCAATGAGATAAATAATGGAACCATACCATCTTGCGTCATATGCGGCAAAATCATCAGAATCGAAAGGGCGGATTCATCATGAGGCATCTCCTGAGATGCGAACCGAGTTTCAGCGTGATCGGGACCGAATTATTCATAGTGGAGCTTTCAGAAGACTTGAATATAAAACGCAGGTGTTTCTTAATCATGAAGGAGATCTTTTTCGTACTCGACTCACGCATAGTCTTGAAGTGGCACAAATTGCCAGATCTGTTGCATTCAGTCTCAAATTGAATTGTGATCTGGTTGAAGCGATTTCGCTTGCGCATGATCTGGGACACACGCCATTTGGTCATGCCGGTCAGGATGCGTTGAATTTATGTATGAAGGAGTACGGTGGATTTGAACATAATCTGCAAAGTCTTCGTGTGGTGGATGTTTTGGAACAGCGTTATGGAAGCTTTGATGGATTAAATCTGACATTTGAAACACGGGAGGGCATTTTAAAAAGATGTTCCCAGGAAAAAGCGCTGCAGTTAGGAGATTTGGGGGAGCGTTTTTTAAATCATACCCGGCCTTCTTTGGAAGCCCAGTTGGCTAATATTGCCGATGAAATTGCCTATATTAATCATGATGTGGATGATGGATTGCGTTCGGGTTTGATTTCAATCTTTCAATTACAGGAAATCGACTTTTTTGCCAGACACTGGAATGAGGTAAGAAAGGCGATGCCGGATATTAATGAACGTCGAACCATTTACGAGACCATTCGCAGAATGATTAGTACGTTAATTGTTGATTTAACCAGCACTTCCATGGAAAAAATCAAAACGGTCGCGCCTCGTTCCTTAGAAGACGTGAGAAAGGCTCCTCAATTGATTTCTTTTTCGGAAGAAACATTTAAAGAGTCAAATGAACTCAAACAATTTTTGTTTAATAATCTTTACAAGCATTATCAGGTTAATCGTAGGGACATCAAAGCAAAACGGATAATTGAGCAATTGTTTTCCATTTTTATGGATGACTTTATGTTGCTTCCGCCTGAGTATCGCATTCAAGAAAAAAACAAAAAATTACAGGCTCAATTCGTTGCAGATTATGTTGCCGGGATGACAGATCGATATGCCATGCGCGAATATCGTCGTCTTTTTGAGGTGGAAGAGGTTTAATCTTGAATTATTCAAGTTCAGGTTGAACATTGGCAATTTCAACTTGGGCGCTTCCTTTTGCCAGACGAACAGTAACTTTTTCGCGGATAGGTAATTTGGAAGGGGAAAGAATATTGTTTCCCCTTTTATCGCTGATAATGGCGTAACCGCGTTCGAGAGTTCTTTGCGGACTGAGCAATTGAAGTTGAGTGGAAAAAGAGGATATTTGCTGGTGATAGTGAAGCAACTTTGCATTCATTAAAACCGTCATTTGGTGTCGGGTGGTTTGCAATGCGGTTCGTTGAGTGGTTGTTGTTACTTTTTTTCCTTTTAACTGGGTTTGCAGATAAAACAATTGATTTTTTTTATCGATGATTATTCTTTCAAATACATTTGATAGCCTGTCTGCGGAGGCGTTTAAACGAATTTTTTCCCGTTGCACATATGACATCGGACTAATGAGGCAGCGGGAAGCGATATCAACACTTTGATGTGCATTGGACAGAATGCGTCTTATAGCAGACTGAAGATTTTCAATTTGTATCTGGAGCAGATTCATCCAATCTTCCAGTGGACGGGTTGCTATTTCTGCTGCACCAGTAGGTGTGGGAGCCCGGAAATCGGCAACAAAATCTGTAATGGTTGAATCCGTTTCATGGCCAACGCCTGAAATAATGGGAATGGGGCAGTTAAAAATGGCACGGGCGACTGCTTCTTCATTAAAGCTCCACAGATCTTCCATACTGCCTCCGCCGCGACAGACAATGAGAAGATCCGTTTCAGCGCGTTTGGCGGCGGTTTGAATCGCTTCTGCAATTTTGTCTGCGGCGCCCTCACCCTGAACAGGTGCCGGATATAAGATAATTCGAACATGAGGTGCCCGCCGGGATAATGTCGTTAAAACATCACGTAGTGCGGCTGCTTTAGGACTGGTTACGATACCGATCGTGCGTGGAAAAAAGGGTAATGGACGTTTTTTTTCTGCATCAAAGAGACCTTCTTTTGCCAGCTTTTCCTTTAGCCGTTGAAAAGCTTCGAAAAGATTTCCGATTCCAGCCTGTCGAATCGTTTCAACATTTAATTGATAATCTCCGCGGGCCGGATAAAGTGTGACACTTGCCCGGACTTCGATTTTATCTCCGTTTTTTATATTAAAATCCAACGATTGAGTGCGTCCACGAAACATGACGGCCCTGACCTGAGCCGCATCATCTTTTAAAGTGAAATACCAATGCCCCGATGCGGCTTTCGTAAAATTGGATACTTCTCCGGCTATCCACACCAAAGAGAAAGTTTTTTCTAATAATCTTGCAACGGTTTGATTGAGTACAGAAACCGTTAAGGCTTTAGTTTCTGATACGGTGTGGTGTTCTATTGAATCCATAATCATGAATATTTTCTAAATTGCCAGAAATGGTATTTAGTCAAATGGAAATACCAGGAGAAACAATACAGATGATTTTTAAATGTTGGATTTTGCCTGAAGCGGTTTTAAGTAACAAGCATAGGCAGTCAGGGTAATGAATATTGCCGATTGGATCAACCTGATATTTCAGTTGAGGAATCCTCTTTTTTGACATGCCATTTTGGGTAATATTTGGCGACGGCAGGTCCATCAGTTCGCAACGCATGGCAGCCATCCAAATGAAATGGTTTTTCGTTACTTGCTTGAAAGGCAACTTTTTCTCTTGTGGCTTTTTCTCCAAAAATGAAAACTTGTACTGCTACGTATGGCAATAATTCAACAAGTTCATTCATGTGAGTACACCCTGCTGATTTGCCTAATCGTTCTCTCACATCCTGTCGGAAGTGTTTTAAAAGATTCAACCCGATTAATTTTTTGTATTCAGGTTCAATTTGCTCGCAGTGACCTTCAAACGGAACCTGGTTAAATTGCAAATGTACGTCTACGATATTTGATTTCTCATCAGTTGTCACACGGATTGAAAGATCGTGAACAGGCCTGTTTGCCGGGATGACAAGAGAAGAAACTTCCAGATCAAACGGTTTTACGTCTGTAAAATTTGCTTCAATATCCCAGAGTCCATCGTCTCTCAGGTAAAATTCAACCTGAAGTTTGCGGGTATGTTTAAGGGCACGTGGATGAGGTGAATCTGGGAGTGACATAGTTTATCGAAAATAAACAAAATGTTACTGAATTCTAGATAAGATAATAATTGATATCTAATACCTAGTGCCGGAAACGATTTTATTTTAGCAGACCCATTTCAAGCTTGCAAAGACGCATTTTTTTGTTTTTTTTTGCGATAAAAGCTATTATACTGTTTATTTATACAGTATAATAGCTTTTCTGGAATATAACGGATTAATTTTAATTGTAGAAAGAAATTTATGGATGAGAAAAAAGCTAATTCCGAAAAAAACAAAGCATTAGCCGCGGCCTTGTCTCAGATTGAAAAACAGTTTGGAAAAGGCTCTGTTATGCGTATGGATGATGGTGCTGTTGCAGAAGAGTTGGCTGTTGTCTCAACAGGTTCGCTGGGGCTGGATATTGCTTTGGGTGTTGGAGGGTTGCCTCGCGGACGGGTTATTGAAATATATGGGCCGGAATCATCCGGTAAAACCACTTTAACCCTGCAGGTTATTGCTGAAATGCAAAAATTGGGCGGGGTTTGCGCTTTTATTGATGCCGAGCATGCTTTGGATGTCAACTATGCCCAGAAATTGGGTGTCAATTTGCATGATTTGCTGATTTCGCAACCTGATACGGGAGAACAGGCACTTGAAATTACGGATGCATTGGTTCGATCCGGTGCGGTGGATTTGATTGTTATCGATTCAGTTGCCGCATTGACACCTAAAGCAGAGATTGAAGGCGATATGGGAGATTCTCTGCCCGGATTGCAGGCCCGACTTATGTCACAGGCACTTCGCAAGTTAACAGGAAGTATCAACCGGACTAACACAACGGTTATTTTTATTAATCAGATCAGGATGAAAATAGGTGTCATGTTTGGAAATCCTGAAACAACAACAGGTGGTAATGCACTTAAATTTTATTCATCTGTTCGTCTGGACATTCGACGTGTAGGTTCCATTAAATCCGGCGATGCGGTGATTGGAAGTGAAACACGAGTCAAAGTCGTCAAGAACAAGACGGCGCCGCCATTCAAGGAAGCCCATTTTGATATTCTTTACGGTGAAGGCACTTCGCGAGAAGGGGAAATACTGGATTTGGGTGCTGATACAAAAGTTATTGATAAAGCGGGAGCCTGGTACAGCTATAACGGTGAGCGTATTGGGCAGGGCAAGGATAATGCCCGCAATTATTTGAAAGAAAGACCCCAATTGGCGCGAGAGATTGAAAATAAAGTCCGTATGGCTTTAGGTATACCTGTGCTGCCAGCGGTAACGGAAGGAGAGGGAACAGAAGTTGTCGCAAAAAAATCGGCTTCTGAAAAAAAACAATAATTAACGGCTTTTGTTTGGTTTAAGATGAGATCCACTCCGAGTTTAAAAGCCAGGGCATTGCGTTATTTATCGACCCGGGAATACAGCAGGAAAGAGCTTTCGGAAAAGCTCTTTCAATATGTTCAGAGTGACGATGATCTTGATGCTTTATTGGCATGGCTGGAAGGACAGGGTTTTTTGTCAGACAGCCGGTTTGCAGAAGTGTTGGTTTTTCGAAAGATGGGACGTTATGGCAATAATCGGATTGCTCAGGAATTACGGCAGCATCAGATAAAAGATGATTTATACGATGCCACGATGCAATTGCTTGTTCAAAACGAAGTGGATCGTGCATATGCGGTGTGGAAGAAGAAATTTGGCCGGTGGTCTATGGAAGTAAAAGAGCAGGCCAGGCAGAAGCGTTTTTTACAACAAAGAGGTTTTTCTTTGCGAACGATTCATGAAGTGATGGCGGTAGCAAAAAATGAAAGGGAGACATCCTAAAATACTGTTTATGATTTATGGTTTGTTTCTTTTAATAATGGAAAACCATAAAGACACCCAAACCAGATACAGGCAGCTACTATCATAGGAACAGAAAGCATTTGTCCCGCTGAAATGGTAAAAAATCCGAATGAAACTTCATAATCGGGGACTCTGAAATATTCTGTAATAAAACGGCATGTTCCATAAACCAGTAAATAAAAAGCGCTAACGGCACCTGTTTTTTTCGGTTTGCGGGAATAAAGCCAAAGCAAAACAAATGCCAGGACACCATCAACCAGTGCCTGATAAATCGGTGAGGGGTGCCGCGGCAGCATGTCAACGTTTGGCCAGATCATGGCCCATGGTAAAGAGGGGTCTGCCAGTCTTCCATGTAATTCGGCGTTGATGAAATTACCTATTCTGCCCGCGGCGTAGCCAAGAGGAACTAATGGAGCAATAAAATCCAGGGTATCAACAAACCCTTTTTTGTGCTTTTTTGCAAAAAACCACATGGCAAAAAAAACACCCAGAAAACCTCCGTGGTAAGACATGCCGCCTTCCCATACAGCGAAGATATGCAAAGGGTGGTTTAGAAAATAATTTGGATGATAAAAGAAAACCTCACCTAATCTGCCGCCAATAATAACGCCCAAAGCGCCGTAAAAAAGCAAATCATCCAGATCTTTTGTAACCCAGCCAGCATTTTTAATGTGAGGTTGTTTTAAACGAATACGCCCAAGCAAGACAAATTGGATAAATGCAAAAAAATAGGATAATCCATACCAGCGTACAGAAAGCGGGCCTAATTTAAAGGCAATCGGATCGGGCATCGGGTGAATCAGCATGGCTTAGTACTGTTTCCGATTTGAGAATTAATAATCAATATTTAAAACAGCTTATCATTATGGCACAATGATCTTTTTTGAATCAAACATTGGAGAAAAAGATGCCCGAGTATCGTTCCAGAACGTCCACACATGGACGCAATATGGCAGGAGCACGCGCTTTATGGCGAGCAACCGGAATGAAAGATAGTGATTTCAACAAACCTATTATTGCTGTTGTTAATTCATTCACCCAGTTTGTACCTGGGCATGTTCATCTGAAAGATCTTGGGCAGATGGTTGCGCGTGAAATTGAGGCAGCAGGCGGTGTTGCCAAGGAATTCAATACGATTGCCGTGGACGATGGAATTGCAATGGGGCATAGTGGCATGCTGTATTCATTACCTTCACGCGAACTGATTGCGGATTCGGTTGAGTACATGGTCAATGCGCATTGTGCGGATGCGATGGTGTGTATTTCCAATTGCGATAAGATTACGCCGGGTATGTTAATGGCCTCGTTAAGATTGAACATCCCCACCATTTTTGTTTCCGGCGGTCCTATGGAAGCAGGTAAATTGGCGGATGTTCTTCACGGGCAAAAACAGGTGTTGTCCGGCAGCAGGGAAGAAAAGATCATTAAGGTTGATTTGATTGATGCCATGATTCAGGCAGGAAATCCACAGGTAAGTGATACGGAGGTAATGAATTACGAAAGATCAGCCTGCCCAACCTGTGGATCGTGTTCCGGTATGTTTACTGCCAATTCCATGAACTGTTTAATGGAAGCTCTGGGAATGGCGTTGCCAGGAAATGGAACGCTGGTTGCAACCCATGCCGATCGAAAAGAACTGTTTTTGAGAGCCGGACGCGAAATTGTAAGCTTGACAAAGCGTTATTATGAACAAAATGATGTTTCCGCCTTACCAAGAAGCATTGTTACTAAAACAGCCCTGGAAAATGCCATGGCACTGGATGTTGCCATGGGAGGTTCAACCAATACGGTATTGCATCTTCTGGCAGCGGCAAATGAGGGTGGGATATCCTTTAAGATGGAAGATATTGATCGGATTTCCCGTCGTGTACCGTGCCTTTGCAAAGTGTCTCCAGCCACACATGATTTTTATATTGAGGATGTTCATCGTGCAGGTGGCATTTTTGGCATTTTGGCCGAGTTGACCCGTGCAGGACTATTTGATGCCAGTGCCTTATCGGTACATAGTCAAACCATGGCAGAGGCGATTGCCCGCTATGATGTCATGACGACACAAGATGAAGACATATTGAAATTTTACCGTGCCGCTCCTGGTGGTGTGCCGACGCAAGTTGGTTTTTCCCAGGATAGAAGATATGAAGAATTGGATAAGAATAGAGTATCCGGATGTATTCGTAATCGTGAGAATGCCTATACTCAGGATGGCGGTCTGGCTGTCTTGTATGGCAACATCGCCATCGATGGCTGCATTGTCAAAACAGCCGGTGTGGATGAAAGTATTTGGAAATTTACGGGGCGGGCACGTGTTTTTGAAAGTCAGGAAGAAACCGTCGAAGCCATTTTGGGGGATCAAATTGTGCCTGGTGATGTCATTATTGTGCGATATGAAGGACCCAAAGGTGGTCCAGGCATGCAGGAGATGCTGTATCCCACTTCCTATATTAAATCGAAGGGATTGGGGACATCATGTGCCCTGTTCACGGATGGG
>CAZAIY010000005.1:0-20754 GCA_964485295.1 uncultured Oxalobacter sp.
CTTTGTGTTTGCGATTAAACGTTTGGTTGATCCAAATGTCCGATCAGCATGGGGATGGTTGGTTGAAGACAAAATTGCCGGATTAACTCAATGGGCGAAAGAGCAGAATCGTTCCGGTTTTTTGGATTACAAAAAGCCGGTTAGGGGACTGGAAGTACTGGATCGTTATACGTTACGGATTCATTTAAACAAGCCGGATTACAATTTTACGCACATTCTGGCACATTATCCGACATGTCCAGTTGCATATGAAGTTGTCAAAAAATATGGTGATGCCAGCATGCATGTTATGGCGAATCCTGTCGGGACAGGACCATATGTTCTGTCTGAATGGAAACGGGGTTCAAGAATTGTTTTAACTGCCAATCCCACATTTCGGGAAATGGTTTGGAACTTTACGGCGGAAAATGATCCCGAGGATATCCAAATTGTTGAAAAAATGAAAGGAAAACGCATCCCGCAAATTGACAGGATTGAGATAAGTATCATTCCTGAAGATCAGTCGCGATGGTTGGCATTTCAAAATAAAGAACTGGATATGTTCAACCTGGACGGACCTCTCGCTCCTAAAGCGCTGTCGGAAGGAAAGTTGCGGCCGGAATTATTGGCTCAAGGTATACAGTTATCTAGAACGATTGATGCAGAATTAAGTCATTATTATTTCAATATGCAAAATCCTGTTTTAGGGGGGATGACAAAAGAGAAAATTGCATTACGTCGTGCCATTGCAATGGCGCATAATGTTGAAGAAGAAATTCGGGTAATATGGAATGGAGAAGCAATTCCACTTGAATACCCTATTCCTCCAGGGGTTATCGGACATGATCCGGCCTATAAAAGTAGTGTGAAATATGATCCTGTACTGGCAAATGCATTGTTGGATCGATTTGGTTATAAAAAAGGAAAAGACGGTTGGAGAACCTTACCCAATGGACATCCTTTGGAAATCATTTTTACCAGCAGGATAGATTCTACCGGCTACCAGCAAAGCGAGATGTGGAAAAAAACCTTTGATTCACTTAGTATCCGAATGAAAAGTGACAGGAAACTTTTTCCTGATATGTTAAAAGCGGAAAAACAGTGTCAATTGATGATGCGAACTAGTCCCTGGATTGCAGATTATCCAGATGGTGAAAATTTTATGCAGCTTTTTTATGGAGCACATATAGGACAAAGTAATAATGGCTGTATGAAAATACCGGAATTTGACACATTATATGAACAGTCTGTTTCATTGCCTGACGGAAAGGAACGGGATCTGCTCTATCATAAAATGGCACGTATTTTGGAGGTCTATGCACCAACTCGTCTGGGTTATGCTCGTTATCGCAATATGCTTCTCCAGCCTTATGTGATAGGGTATAAAAAACATCCTGTCATGCATCATGAGTGGATGTATATCGATCTTGATCAAAAAGTGAAATAGTTTTTAAATCCAAGATTGGATGGCTTGAGATATACAAATTTTTCTTTGGAATCAATATTAAAGTTGATTTTTGATTAGATAGTGAAATGAAAAAAATATTATTAACTTTTTTTACGAAATACTGTTTTGTTATTAGCTTTTTTGTCTGTTTCTTTACGGGGATTTCTTCAGCCTTTGCAAATGATACAAAAACAACTATTCCTGTATTAAATACGGAAGAAATTAATACTTTATGTACACAAGGAATTGAAAACTGGAAGCAACGCGTTATTCGGCTAGAAGAAATTAAAACGTATACACCGGACGGATCAGAGCAATTTATTCAGGAATGGAATCGTTTAATGATGGCGATGGATGATTTGCACGGTCCCGTTTATCTCCTCAGCCAGGTTTCTCCTGACGCTAATGTTCGTAGTCATGCTGAAGCATGTGATACGCAAATTCGTACTTTTTATACGGATTTATACCTGAATCAAAAATTATATAAAAATGCGAGGCAATCCCGTTCCACAGATAATGTGGAACGTAAATTACGTAAGGATATTTTGAATGACTTTGAAGATGCGGGAGTAGCATTATTGCCTAAAAAACAGGAACGTATTCGTGAAATTCAAATTAGATTAAATGCCATCCAGCAGGAGTTTTCGCGCAATATTCGGGATAATAAAACGAGGGTGATCTTTACTCCTGAACAGATGAGCGGTCTTTCGGAAGATTATCTTTCTCGTCTGAAAAAAGATGGTGATGGAAATTATCTGCTTGATTTTTCTTATCCGGTTTATCTTCCTTTTATGCAATATGCCAATGACAGTAATGCCCGACGTCAATATCAATTTGAGTATTTAAACAGAGGAACATCAAAAAATCTGGAATTGCTACAGGAAGCGATTATATTGCGTCATGAAATGGCAAAATTGGCAGGATATCGTAGTTATGCCGATTACAAATTGCACAGAAGGATGGCAAAAAAACCAGGTATCGTCCAGAATTTTCTGGATCAGGTTCAGCAGGCAATCAGTGTTGCGCAGCAGGATGAATTGGAAGATTTGAAACAATATAAAGCAAGAACACTTGGAATGCCGTTGGCAGAAACGAAGATTGAAAGATGGGATGTTGCCTATTGGCAGGAAAAAATCCGAAAAGAGCGATTTCATGTGGATCAAAATGAAATGCGTCGTTACTTTCCGACGGATGCGGCTATTCGTTGGACGTTAGGGTTATCGGAATCTTTGTATGGGATTTCTTTTAAAAGAAGTCATGTTCCTGTCTGGCATGAAGATGTCATGTTTTTTGATGTTTATGATAAAGAAACCGGAAAACTTTTAGGGGGAATTTATCTGGATCTATTTCCACGGGAAGGAAAATATGGGCATGCGGCAGCTTTTCCGGTTAGAGCAGGAAGCACATTAGAAAAACGTAAGCCTGTATCGGTTTTGGTGACAAATTTTAATAGGGTTGGTCTGGATAGCAATGAACTGGAAACATTGCTGCATGAATTTGGCCATGTTTTGCATGGGGTGCTTTCCAAAACACGTTATATCGAACAATCGGGGACAAGTGTCGAGAGGGATTTTGTAGAGGCTCCTTCGCAAATGTTTGAGGAATGGGCTCATGCAAAACAGTCTTTGGCATTGTTGCCTAAATATTGTTCCTCTTTTTGCCCTACTGTCGATGATGATCTTTTAAATCGCTTAAATGAGGCAAGAAAATTTGGAAAAGGAACATTTTATGCCCGTCAATTGTTGTATGCGAAATACGATATGGCGCTTTATGATGAAAAAGAAAAGGATGTAATGCTCTTGTGGCAGAAAATGGAAGACGAGACGGCTTTTAAACATGTCAAAGGAACACAGTTTCCGGGACAATTTAATCATACGGTTAGTGGATATGCTGCCGGGTATTATGGCTATTTATGGTCTGAAGTGCTTGCTATGGATATGCTGTCACAATTTGGTCATAACTTGATGAATCCGAAGGTGGGCAAACATTACAGAAAAACCATTTTGGAGCGTGGAGGAGAAGCCTATGCCGTTGAATTGGTTCGTGCCTTTTTAGGTCGTGAACCTAATAGCAAGGCTTTTTATAAAGAACTAACAGGAAAAAATTAAAACTAGAAGAGATTAATTGTGCCTGCCTATCTGATTCGTCGATTATGGCAAATGATTCCTACGATGCTAGGGGTACTTTTGTTGGTATTTTTTCTTTTTAATTGGGTTGGAGGGGATCCCGCCTATATTCTCGCGGGAAAAATTTCTAATCCGGAGCAAATTGCCAATATTCGAAAACAGCTTGGTATTGATGAACCTTACTACGTCCAGTTATGGATATTTTTAAAACAGATTCTTACATTTGATTTCGGAAACAGCTGGAGTACCGGTGAACCTGTTACACAGATTATTGCAACCCGTTTAGGCCCTTCTCTTACTTTATTGATACCATTGACCATACTTGAAACATTCATTGCCATTGGCCTGGCTTTGGTTGTTGCTTATGTCAGAGGTTCCCTGACGGATCGCATGATCATGATGGTTTGTACCATAGGAATGTCCATTAGTATCTTGGTCTATATTATCGTCTTTCAGTATTTGTTTGCCTATAAACTGGGCTTGTTTCCGGTTCAGGGATGGGGAGATACTCTGGTACAGAATCTTTTTCATTTCGCACTTTTACCCATCATCATTTTATTGGTGGTGAGCCTGGCACCTAATTTGCGACTTTTCAGAAGTTTTGTTTTGGATGAAATGGGACAGGATTATGTCCGTACGGCTCGAGCAAAAGGGTTGAGTGAAGGACGGGTTATGTGGGTACATGTTCTTCGTAATGCGGCTATTCCTGTCATTACGTATGTCATGTCAAATCTGCCGGCAGTTTTGGTCGGTGCATTTCTTGTCGAACGTTTTTTTTCAATTCCAGGAATCGGTAGAGAAATTATTCTGGCAGTTGAAAGAAGTGATTTTCCTGTTATCAAGGCAATTACCGTATTGGTTGCGGCCGTAACCATGATTTTTAATTTACTGACAGATTTGCTTTATCGGGCAGTTGATGCCCGTGTTCAGTTGAGGTAAATCATGACAGTAAATACCAACATGTCCGTCTCTCCCAGTTTGTGGATAATGGTATGTAGACGGTTGCGTTCAGATATCGTATCCATGTTCTCACTGGCTGTTGTCGGTTTTTTTTTGGTCATGTTAATTTTGTCTGTAACAGGGATTGTTGCTTCAGATTGGGCAGATGAAGTGGGAGAAAATTATGCTCCGCCTACTTTTGTTGGAAAAAAATCCATTGCAGACATACGGATTTTTCCTGAACAAAAACAGTTGGATGACCGTCCGGAAAATCCGGTCGATCCTTTAAAAGATATTATTCGTCAATTACGAACAAAAATGGCAGGACGGAGTCAGTCACCCATTCAGGAAGATTATGGGATTGACGATCCTTTGGAAAAAGAACTTGGTGAAATTCGTGCTGATTTAACAGAAATGGATTCATTTCAAAAAGCAAAGAGGAAAGTGACACTTCCTTTTGGAGCTGATAAATGGGGGCATGACATTATTAAAAAGACTATTAAAGGCGGGGAGACATCAATTGTTGTCGGCCTGGTTTCGGCGTTTTTAGCGACATTTATTGGAACGGTTTTAGGCGCTTTTTCCGGTTATTTTGGTGGAAAGGTGGATGATTTTTTTAATTGGTTTTATAGCATTTTTACTTCAATTCCTTATTTGCTTTTAATTTTGGCGGTTGCCGCAGTATTACAGAAAAAGGGTGTTTTAACCATTATTCTTATTTTGGGGCTGACAGGGTGGACAGGGGTTTTTCGCCTTGTAAGAGCTGAATATATCCGGCACAAAGAAAGGGAATATGTTTTGGCGGCGAGTTCAATAGGAGCAACACATTGGCGTTGTATGTTTTCACATATCTTTCCTAATATTAGTCATATTCCTTTAGTTCAGATGTCCATTTTGGCGGTTGGTTTTATCAAATCCGAAGTCATTCTCAGTTTTTTGGGTTTTGGTGTGCCTGTCGGTGTCGTTTCATGGGGCAGTATGTTAAATGAGGCTCAAAATGAGTTGATTTTAGGTAAATGGTGGCAGTTAACGGCAGTGACAATAGCGATGGCCGTTTTGGTTACGGCGTTTTCACTATTTACGGATGGATTGCGTGATGCACTTGATCCACGGTTAAGGGAGGGATCATGAGCGTACAAGACACTCCACTTTTGCAAGTAAAAAATCTTCAGGTTCAGTTTCGAATAGATAAGCATACAACTTTTGAAGCGGTCAAACATATTTCTTTTGATATCCCGCAAAATCAAATCGTTGGTCTTGTGGGAGAGTCGGGTAGTGGTAAATCTGTGAGCAGTCTGGCGATTATGGGGCTTTTACCATCTGAAACGACATTAATTAATGATGATGCAAGTATTCTTTTTGAAAATAAAAATTTATTAGGGTTATCAGCCCGTGCGCGTCGGAGATTGTGTGGCAGTGATATTTCCATGATTTTTCAGGAACCGATGTCTTCTTTGAACCCTGTTTTTACAGTCGGTTTTCAGATAGAGGAAATACTGAAAATTCATCGGGGATTGAATTCAAAAAACGCAAGAAAAAGAGCGATTGAATTATTGCAGGAGGTGGGTATTCCCGACCCGGAAATAAAAATAGATGCCTATCCCCATCAGATGTCAGGTGGACAACAACAACGTGTGATGATCGCAATGGCAATTGCCTGCGAACCCAAATTGTTAATTGCCGATGAACCGACGACAGCATTGGATGTCACCATACAGAAACAGATTATTGAATTAATCAAAACACTCCAGCAAAAACATCAAATGTCAGTCCTTTTTATCACACATGATTTGCAATTGGTCTCTGAAATTGCCGATCAGGTCATTGTCATGCGATATGGCGAGATTCAAGAATCAGGAAAAGCTGAAAAAGTGTTTTTGCATCCTGAAAATCCCTATACGGTAGCGCTTCTTAAATGCCGTCCTTCTTTGAATTTTCGTCCATGGCATTTACCTGTTATTGAAAATTTTCTCCATCCGGAAAGCGACAATCCTATTCAATTAAAGGAACGTGAACGCGGTTATAGTGATATAGAGAATCCATTACTGGATGTTAGACACCTCAGGAAAAGTTTTTTTAGCAGGAAAGGTCTTTTTGGCAAACAGGAATTTCATGCGGTAAAGGATGTTTCATTTATTTTGCCAAAAGGTAAAACATTAGGCATCGTAGGGGAGTCGGGTTCAGGAAAAACAACAGTAGGATTAACTCTTTTACGGTTGCATCAACCCACAGGCGGGCAGGCCTTTTTTGATGGCAAAGATCTGTTTTCCATGTCTGACAAGGAATTTTATTCATATAAAAAAAGGATACAAATTATTTTTCAAAATCCTTTTGCCTCATTAAATCCCCGCTTTACAGTTGGCCAGATTTTGATTGAACCCATGCAAATTCATGGAATTGGTGCGGATAACAAAGAACGTATGAATCTGGCTTTTCAATGGTTGCAAAGAGTTGGTTTGCCTGAGTCCGCTTTTTATCGATATCCACATGAATTTTCTGGTGGGCAGCGTCAAAGAATTGCGATTGCTCGTTGTTTAACGTTACAACCGGAAATTTTGGTGTGTGATGAATCTGTTTCTGCACTGGATGTTTCCGTGCAGGCGCAAGTGTTAAATTTATTACAGGATTTGCAAGATGAATTTCGTATAAGTTATCTCTTTATTTCACATGATTTATCGGTTGTGAAATATATGGCGGATCAGGTAATGGTCATGCAACATGGTCAGGTTGTTGAAATGGCCGATTCAGATGAACTTTATCGAAATCCTCAGCATCCGTATACTCAAACACTTCTTGGTGCAATTCCAAAAGGACGCTATTCATTTTGATTGATATAAAGTGTTTGAGTCGGAAAGGCAAAATTAATTTTTTCTTTGTTAAAGCGTTCCATAATAGCAAGATTTAATGCCTGTTGTGCCTGGACATATGCGTTGTAATCACCGACATGAATGTAATAAACGACTCTAAAATTTAAACTGAATTGCCCAATTTCCCTGAAATAGACTCGATGCAGTTCCGCTATTTGAATGTCTTTGAATATCTCTTTAACAATTTCTGGAATACGTTTTAACATGTCACTTGATGTGTCAAAGGTAACGCCCAACGTATATACAATTCTTCTCATTTCCATTTTTTTATAGTTATGAATCCGAATTTTTAATAAATCCGTATTGGAGAAAATTAATTCTTCTCCAGTTGTACTGGTGATACGAGTTGTTTTTAATCCAATTTTTTTTACGATCCCTGATTGATCATCAATAACAATAAAATCCCCGACGACAAAAGGTTTATCAAGAGAGATGGATAAAGAGGCAAAGAGATCCCCTAAAATACTTTGAACAGCAAGTGCTATAGCAATACCTCCGATGCCCAAGCTGGTGACAAGAGCGGTAACATTAATACCGAGGTTATCCAATATAAGAAAAAAAGCAATGCTCCAAAGACCCACCTGTAAAATGAAGTGGATAATAAAATAGTTATTTTCGTCCTGTTCAGTATTGGGGTCCTGTTGTGTATCGATGCGGTGTGCTATCCATCGAGATATTCCTTGAGATGCTGACAAAGTAAATTGGTATAAAAATAAAATAACAGTGGCATGTAAAAAAACACGATACATTTCTTTACTCATGTCCAGCATTAACAGCCCCAGCAAAAAGGAAAACAGAAAAAGAACGGCAATATTAATAGAGCTGATACTTCGCATTAAAATATCATTCCAATAATTTTCTGTTTTTATGGTTACTTTTTGAATGTAATTTAATGCGATATATCGCATACCAAAAAGCATCATAAAGGTAATTACCGTGATGATTAATGCAATAAGGAAATGATCCGGTGGGTTGTTGTTTAATATTGTCTGTAAATGTTTCATGGACTCAATTTTTTAAATAAAAAATTCAATTTGTTGTATTAGAGGATCAATTATTTAAAGGTTATAAGCTTTGGCATGAAGAGCAATAATTTTTAATACAGATGTTGATCTATTCGATATTGACAGGTATGGGGGATTCTATTTCGCAAGGTAAAGGCGATATTTTTGGCAATAAAAGAGGATATTTTTTGATGTTTCCAATAGGAAGCATCAGGTAAAGAAAGAGAAAACGAAAAAAAAGACTGCTTCACCTCTTAGTGAAGCAGTCTTTTTGCAAAAAAAATTTTTTGAATCTGCTAGGTTAAAAGACGACGAAGCCAAGCGCCAATATCATTTATTTCTTCTAATGACAGTGTATGGGTAATAGGATATTCATGCCACTCGACATTGTAATTTAATTCACCAAGCAGTTTTTTGGCATCTTCTGCACGACTGAATGGAACAACCTCATCATGAGTTCCGTGACCCAAAAAGATGGGAGTGTCCTGATTGATCGGGCTTCGGTTACCTGGAAATTGTTTGATTAATGGAATATAACCGGAAAGACCGATAACGCCTCCCATTTTTTCCGGGCTACATAAGGCAGTATGCAAGGCCATGGCACATCCTTGTGAGAATCCCGCCAAAATGATTTTGTTTGAAGGGACACCTCGTGCTTTTTCCATACTGATTAATTGATTAATTAATTGCTGGGATTCTTGAACGCCATCCGCATCTTCCTTGTCTGAAGCATCAAATCCCCCATAAATATCAAACCATGCGCGCATTTCATATCCCATGTTGACCGTGACAGGACGTTCAGGTGCATGAGGAAAAATAAAACGGATGGGAGGACAACCAGAAAGGTCAAAATATTGAACTAGGGGAACGAAACTGGATCCGTGATCACCAAGACCATGCATCCAGATAATCGAAACTTGTGGGTCGTTACCGGTTTCAACTTCATTGTAATCCAGTCTAAGTCTGCTCATTTTTTTCTTTCCTCAATTATGGGTTATTCGAATCTTTTTCTCAAAGAAAAAGGGAGAGTCGGCTTAGGTATTTTTACGCTTTGCCGCATTTGGACGCCAGGCTTTGGATATGGCGTCATTGGTTTCTATATAGGGTCCACCAATCAAATCAATACAATAAGGGATAGCTGTAAAAATACCAGGAACACGTAGTGTACCATCGGAATCTTTTACGCCTTCCAGTATTTGCCGGATAGCGTCAGGACGACCTGGCAAATTTACGATCAGTGTAGCATGATCCGGATCTTCCCGAATGACAGCTACCTGTCTTGATAATACCGCAGTCGGAACAAAATGCAGACTAATTTGACGCATTTGTTCAGCAAATCCAGGCATTTCTTTTGTTCCGACAGCAAGAGTAGCCTCAGGGGTTACATCACGACGTCCTGGACCTGTTCCACCCGTTGTGAAAATAAGTGAACAGCGGTCTTCTTCAATGAGTTCAAGGAGTGTTTTTTCAATCTGTTCTTTTTTATCAGGAATAAGGCGTGTTTCAAACCAATATGGAGAAACAATGGCAGAAGAAAGCCAATCTTTCAAAGCAGGAATACCCTGATCGGTATAGATCCCCTCATAGGCGCGGTCAGAAATCGAAACTAATCCAATCGTAATGTTTCCGGTATTACTCATGATGGTTTTTCCTTGTCGACGGTTTGTTTATCGCTGTATGCCTGTTTAATAACCTGAAAAATTTCACGATAGGCTTTAGGGGATTTCCCTTCAGCATGTTCTTTTCTTGCATTACGAATTAAATTCCGCAAATGAGGAGCGTCTATTTGTGGATAATTTGCTAAAAACTCAGTTAAAGCGGAATCTGTTGTTATCAGCTTTTCTCGCTGTTTTTCAATAGCGTGCATCGCGGCTATTTCCGCTTTTGACTGACCCTGCCAGCTCTCAATGGCCTTATTAATTGTATCAAGATCATTTTGATCCAAATTACGCATAATCTTTCCTATAAATTGAAGTTGTCGTCTTTTACCTTCCCGACTTTTTATTTTGCGACATTCATCAATTGCTATTTTGAGATTTTCTGGAAGATCAATACGGTTGACCCTTTCAACAGAAGCTTCAACCAATTGTTGCCCTATTTTTTGTAGAGCAATCATATCTCGTTTAAGTTGAGATTTTGAGGGTTTATCATACTCCTGTTTCAATTTTCCCTGTAAAAAGCGAGGGGGATCTTGATTAAAATTAGACATAGGATTTTTTTGATGAAAAAAGGTCAATGGATTATTTTATTATGTAGCAATATTAAATGGACTGACATTTAAAAATTATGAAATGTCATAAGTTGAAGGTATTTTATACGCATCTTTTTTGAGCAGGACTATACTTAACGACAGGTGTCTTTGGAATAAAATAAAATCATTTTATAAATTTTAAAAGCGAGACCTAAATTTGATTTATTGATTCCCATTTTTGGACAAGAGAAGGAATGGGTAATCGATATGATGAAATTTCATGCCTAACTTAAACTTACCAAAAAAATCATCATGAATAATTCCATTTTCATTCATACTCAGGATCAATTACAACAAATTGCAAAGGATGTACTGCGTTATGCGAAGGAAAAAGGTGCCACCTCCGCAGCGGTTGGTGTCAGTGATGGAAATGGTTTAACGGTTAGTGTTCGAAAAGGTGAGATAGAAACCATTGAACGTAACCAGGATAAAGCAGTTGGTATCACGATTTATATTGGGCAGCGTCGCGGTAATGCGACTTCTTCTGATTTTTCGGAAAGTGCTTTAAGGGCAACGGTTGAAGCAGCTTATAACATTGCTTCTTTTACAGAAGAAGATGAAAGTGCCGGCTTGCCGGATGAAGACATGATTGAGCGTCATCCATTTGATCTTCAACTTTATTATCCCTGGCAGATAGCGACGGATGAAGCCGTTAGTATTGCAAAACGTTGTGAGGCTGCTGCTTTTGATGTGGATAAAAAAATTACTAACAGTGAAGGTGCGACTGTAAATATTCAGCATTCTCATTTTGTAACGGCTGATTCCCAGGGTTTTTTTGGCGGATATCCTTATACAAGACACTATATTTCCGTATCACCTATTGCAGGAACAGGTTCGGCTATGGAAAGGGATTATTGGTATACGAGCTCTCGAAATCCAAAAGAACTGGAATCTCCCGAGACTGTCGGACAGTATGCGGCAAAAAGAGCTTTGGCTCGCTTAAATGCGCGTCAGATTGAAACACAGCGTTGTCCGGTTTTATTTGAAGCACCGTTAGCAATTGGTTTGGTTAGTGCTTTTGTCAATGCGGTATCAGGCGGGGCACTTTATCGTCGTTCTTCTTTTTTGGTTGATTCGATTGGAACAAAAATATTTCCGGAACATATTCGCCTGTTTGAAAATCCACATATTCTAGGTGCGATGGCTTCATCTCCATTTGATGATGAGGGGGTAAAAACAACGGCACGTGATGTGATTAAAGAGGGAATAGTTCAAGGATATTTCTTATCGTCCTATTCGGCTCGTCGTTTAGGTATGAAAACAACAGGAAATGCAGGAGGTTCGCACAATCTTTTCTTTACTTCATCCAAAACCCGTAAAGAAGATGATTTCGATGCCATGTTAAAAAAACTGGATAAAGGTTTGCTTGTTACAGACTTAATGGGGCAAGGAGTTAATTTTGTAACAGGGGATTACTCACGAGGCGCTTCCGGTTTTTGGGTGGAAAATGGGGTGATTCAATATCCCGTTCAGGAAATTACCATTGCAGGTAATTTAAAAGACATGTTTGCCCAGGTTGTTGCTATTGGTTCGGATACAATCAATCGTGGTGGCAGAGAGTCCGGCTCCATTTTGATTGAAAATATGATGGTGGCAGGTAATTAGTGATAGGCATGAGTTTGTTTTTTTAACGACAAAATTTGAAACTGCCAGAATAAAGAAAAGAGAAAACGCCTTTTTTGAGTCGGGTTATAGTAAACGATTTGAATGGAGGCCGTATGAAGTTAGTAGGAAATTTTGCGACAGGGTTGAGCAACCCAAAAGTTGTCAGGTTATACAAGGTGTAAGGCACACCGGAGAATGGGAAAAACACTGGAAAAAAATACCTTTTTGACGGTCTTTTATCTGGTTTATGTTTTCTATTCTTTCTGTTTGCGATTGGATCCCAAAACCATATCAAACTGGAAAAGACGACAGTCAATGGCGCCATTATAAAGTGGAGTTTTTCTGGTTTCCTTGAGTCGAAGCATTTTGGGAGTATCCAGATCAGCTGTAAAAAGAAAGACTTTCCACCCTGGGAAATGCTGTTTTAATGTTGTGCCTAAAGCACGATAAAAATGAAGCGTCCGTTCATCTGCTTCTTTCTTATTTTCTCCACGGACATCAATACGTTCTCCATAAGGAGGATTGGTTAGAATTATGCCGGGCGTTTCAGAAGGAGGCTGAACTTCCTGAGCCTTTATTTGTTTGAGTGGAATGTCAATGGAAAGGTTGGTTGCTGCAATATTTTGTTTTGCAATTGCGATCATCTCTCCTGAAATATCGCTCCCAAAAATAGTTGGTTTTTCTGGCAATGGGCGTGGTTTGATAGATTGCTTTATTTGACGCCATTTTTTTTCATCAAATCCTTTGAGTTTTTCAAAGGCAAACTGCCGGTTCATTCCGGGTGGAATACCTGCGAGTATTTGCGCAGCTTCTGCCAGAATTGTTCCTGAACCACACATGGGGTCAAACAGTATCATACCTGGTTTCCAGCCGGCGACTCGTAAAAGTGCTGCCGCCAAATTTTCTCTTAGCGGTGCTTCTCCTTTTCTAATTCGCCAGCCTCGTTTGAAAAGGGATTCGCCGGAAGTATCAAAATAAAGTGTGACATGACTGGCATTTAAAAATGCAACGATATGAATATCCGGTTTTTTGGTGTCAATAGAAGGACGCTTTCCAAAACGATTACGAAAATGATCGACAATGGCATCTTTAATTTTTAACGTCGTAAAGTTGATACTTTTTAATGGGGATTTAATAGCAGTTACATCGATTCGAATCGTGTTATTTGAATCGAACCAGTTTTCCCATTTTTGAGTTAATGCGAGTTGATAAATATCGTTTTCATTTCTATAGGAGCCTTGCGCAACACGAAGTAAAACACGTGAGGCAATGCGGGAATGCAAATTTAAAAGCCAGCAATCTTCCATGCTACCGGAACAATGCACACCTCCTGAAATTTTGGCATGTGTTTTTAATGTCGTACTTTTTTCGGCGATCTCATTGAGTTCTTCCAAAAGAGGAACTTCAAGTCCTCTAGGGCATGTGCAAAAATAGGAATATTGAGCTGACATATTAAATTTCTTTGTAGACGGGATTTGAAAAATCCCATTCTTAAAATGATTTATTTTCTGATTTCTCCGTTACCGAAAACAATGTATTTCTGAGAAGTAAGCCCTTCAAGTCCAACAGGTCCTCTTGCATGCAATTTGTCATTTGAAATGCCGATTTCGGCTCCCAGCCCATATTCAAAACCGTCTGCAAAACGAGTCGAGGCATTGACCATAACAGAAGAGGAGTCAACTTCTCTCAGAAAACGCAAGGCATGACCATATTCTTCTGTAATGATTGAATCGGTATGCCGGGAGGACCATGTATTGATATGATTAATAGCTTCATCCAATCCAGGTACTATTCTAATAGCAAGAACAGGAGCCAAATATTCAGTTTGCCAATCTTCTTCTGTCGCTGATTTTAAGAATGGATAATTTATAAGAATGTCTTTTGCTTCTGAATCACAGCGTAATTCAACTTTTTCCTGCTCATATAATTTGGCCAGTTTTGGAAGAACCTCTTTTGCAATGGATTTGGCAACTAGAAGAGTTTCCATTGTGTTGCAAGTTCCGTAACGCTGGCATTTTGCATTGAAACAAACCGTCATAGCCTTTTCTATATCGGCACTTTCATCAATGTAGACATGACAAATGCCGTCCAAATGCTTGATCATGGGAACTTTGGAATCCCGCATCAATCGTTCAATTAGACCTTTTCCACCTCTTGGTACGATAACGTCGATATATTCAGGCATGGTTATTAATTCACCAACAGCCGCTCTATCGGTTGTTTCTACAACCTGAACCGCTTTTTCGGGTAATCCAGCATCTGCAAGACCTTCACGAACAAGAGCGGCTAAAGCTTTATTACAATGAATGGCTTCTGAGCCTCCTCTTAAAATTGTCGCATTACCGCTTTTTATGCAAAGCCCGGCAGCATCAACGGTTACATTGGGTCTGGCTTCATAAATAATTCCAATAACACCTAAAGGAACGCGCATTTGTCCTACCTGAATGCCACTTGGTCGAAATTTTAAATTGGTTATTTCTCCGATAGGGTCCGGTAATGCCGCAATTTGTTTTAGTCCTTCTGCCATATTGGCAATACTGGATGAGGTTAATGTCAGTCTGTCCAGTAATGCCGGCTCCAATGCATTTTTTCTGGCTACTTCAAGATCCTTTGCGTTGGCTTTAAGTAAATTATCGGTTTCACGAAGAATAGCTGCAGCAATATTGATTAAAGCTTGGTTTTTTATAGCTGTACTGGCTTTTGCCATCGTTCGAGAAGCAATACGTGCCTGCTGACCTATTTTGCGCATGTATTCTTTTATGTCCATAATTTTTTCTGAAAAAGTTGTCTGTTTATATTGGAAATGAAATCGAATTTTGTACGAATTTTACGTGTTTTTCATGCGTTGTGTCATAATGGATAAACCAAGTTGAAGCAACGCGTCCCAAGCATCATCAACCAATGTTGTTACACGTAATCCCTTGACAATTTTATCAACCTGAGCTGCCTGTTGGAGTGCCTTCTGGAGTGTTTCAATACTTAATTGATGGATGATATTTCTGATTAGCCTTTCACGAGGTCCCCATATTCTTAAGTTTTTCATGAGGATATCTATTGATTGTCCGTGTGATATTGCTGTTTTTAATTTTAAAAGTGTACGAATTTCTTCAGATAAAATGTTTAAAACCAGAGGTAGTGCAGCTCCTTCTCCTTTAAGTCCTTCCATCATTCTGACAAAACGCGAAACATCACCTGAGAGCATGGTTTCGTTCAGTTTAAATATGTCATATCGGGCGACATTAAGAACAGCGTCTTTTATTTGTTCGAAATTTAAAGGACCTTCTGGATATAACAGTCCCAGTTTTCTGATTTCCTGATGTGCGGCCAGTAAATTGCCTTCTACCATGTTAACTAGAAATTCAATGCTTTCTTCATTGGCACTTTGGTTTTGTTGTTTAAGGCGAATGGCAATCCATCGACTTAATTGAGAGCGTTCAACAACAGGAATTTCTAGATAAACGGCATGTTCTTGTAAGCTTTTGAACCAGGAAGAGTTTTTTGCAGTCCGATCAAGCCTGGGCAAAGTGATAATAGTGACATTATCTGGATTTAATTCAGTTATATATTGCTGTAATGCATGAGCACCTTCTTTTTTTAGCGTTCCGGTTGATGGTACGCGTAATTCAATTAATTTTTTATCTCCAAAAAGAGAAATAACATTGTTTGCAGCCAGAAGATCATTCCATTTAAAACTTTTTTCACTAGTGGTCAGAATTTCCCGTTCTGTAATACCATTTTCTACGGCAGTTTTTCGTATTTTATCGGTGGCTTCCAGTAATAATAAATGTTCATCGCTTGTAATAACATATAGCGGAGCTAAGGTTTTTTCCAAGTGTTGATCAAGTTTTTCCGGTTGTAACTGCATAGATTTTCATTCGGAATGAAATTTGTTATAAATCGGGTTCATCAGCGGTGGAAAGCGTTTGATCTGTTTTGAGGTCGACTAGTCGTTGAACAACTTGTTGAATGACATCATCTTCCATGTTGCGATACAACTCTTCTTCTTCCTTGTCTTTTGCATAAACTTGTGATTCGCTGTAAGTCAATGTTCTTCTTAGGCGAATTTGTGTTGGATCGAGCAGGAACCGATTTTCTTTATCGACAACCTGAAAACGAAATGTATAGAAAAGTGCGTATTCACGAACGCGACCTGCCGTACTTAAAGAAAGGATTTCCTTTTCTCTATCCTGTTCCAGAATAATCAGGGATATTTCAGCCTGTTTTGCATCCTGAACAACTTGGGCGCCGGCACTTTCAATTTGGCGTTTAAGCATGGCGCCAAAATATTTATACGTGGAGGTGTTTACATATATGGTTTTAAACGGAATAACGTAATCACCCCCTACTCCACGCAATTTGAAACCACAGGCAGAAACCAGCAACGTGGCAATCAAAATAATAGAGGTATAAAAAGTAATCAGTTTTCGTTTCATGTTGTCATTTATGTTCATATCTGTCACACAACAATATTGACCAGACGTCCAGGTACAACAATTACTTTTTTCGGCGTTCCTGTAACAAATCTTGCGACATTTTCGTTTGCCAGGGCAAGAGCTTCAATAGTTTCTTTATTTGCGTCTTTTGGAACGCGCATATTGCCACGCAATTTTCCATTGACCTGTATAACCATTTCGATTTCATCCTGATCTAATGCTTTCTCATCAACTTGTGGCCAGGGGGCATCAAGAATTTCTCCTTGAGTTTTGTTATAGCCCAGTTCCTGCCAGAGAATATAGGTAATATGAGGTACAACAGGATATAGTACCCGCAGAAAAATAGAGAAACATTCTCGTATAACTGCTTGTGAGGCAGTCGTATTTTCCAGTTTCACTTCTTCTAGTGTATTGAGCATGATCATGCAGGCGGATACAACGGTATTGTATTGAATGCGGGCATAATCGTTATTGGCTTGTTGAAGTACCCTATGGATTTTAAAACGAAGATTTTTCTGATCAGCAGACAAATTGACCGGCATTTCATCAGAACCGGAAGAGATGGCAGAAATATTGGCATAGGCATATGTCCATACTCTTCGCAAAAAGCGTTGGGCACCTTCCACACCTGCTCCAGACCATTCCAGTGTCTGTTCTGGAGGTGATGCAAACATAGTAAACAGACGGGCAGTATCAGCACCATATTGTTCAATTTGTGCTTGGGGATCAATGCCGTTATTTTTTGATTTGGACATTTTTTCAGTTCCACCAATATGTACGGGACTATTATCGCTTTTGAGTTTGGCAGAAAGCGGTCTTCCTTTGTCGTCCAGAACAAGTTCAACATCTTCCGGGTTAAACCATGTTTTACGACCGGAAGTGTCTTCTCGATAATAAGTTTCATTCAAAACCATACCTTGTGTCAGTAATCTGACGAATGGTTCATCAAATTGAACTAACCCAAGATCCCGCATGACTTTGGTCCAAAAACGTGCATAAAGTAGATGCATTACAGCATGTTCAATCCCCCCTATATACTGGTCCATTGGCATCCAGTGATCAATTCTTTTATCGACCATTGAATTTTGGCTGTCAGGACAACAATAACGCATGAAATACCAGCAGGAATCGACAAAGGTATCCATTGTGTCGGTTTCACGGCGGGCATCTTTTCCACATTTGGGACAGGTTACTTTTAGAAAAGATTCGTTTTTTTTGAGAGGGTTGCCTGATCCATCAGGAACGAGTTCTTCCGGCAGGATAACAGGTAAATCTTTTTCTGGAACAGGGATGGAACCACAAACGGGACAATGAATAATCGGGATAGGCGTTCCCCAGTATCTTTGGCGGGAAATTCCCCAATCACGTAACCGATAAGTCACCGTTTTTTCTCCGAGCCCCATTTCAGAGAGGGTTTTTGCAATAGCATCAACTGCTTCTTGATGATTCATTCCGTCATAACGACCGGAATTGATACAGTAACCATTTTCTTTATCGGCATACCAGTCATGCCAGGTTTGATCTGAAAAAGTTTTGTCCTTGACGGCAATAACTTGACGGATAGGTAAAGCGTATTTCAGCGCAAATTCAAAATCACGTTCATCATGAGCTGGTACGGCCATAACGGCACCATCCCCATAGCTCATCAAAACATAATTACCCACCCATACTTCTACCAATTGATTGGTAAGAGGATGTCTGACAAACAGGCCCGTTGGCATCCCCTTTTTTTCCATGGTGGCCATATCGGCTTCAATGACGCTTCCTTTTTTGCATTCCTCAATGAATTCAGCAAGTTCAGGATTTCGTTTGGCTGCGAAAGTTGCTAGGTCATGTTCCGGTGCGACAGTACAGAAAGTTACTCCTTTGATGGTATCGGCACGAGTAGTGAAGACCCATAATTTTCCATCCCCAATCAGTTGCCCATTGTCATCGCGTATATCATGAGGAAAAGCAAATCGCACACCTATGGATTTGCCAATCCAGTTTGCCTGCATGGTACGAACCCGTTCCGGCCAGCCTGGTAATTTATTTTCGACATAATCAAGTAATTCCTCTGCATAATCGGTTATGCGGGCGTAATACATGGGAATTTCCCGTTTTTCAATCAGGGCGCCGGAACGCCAGCCACGGCCATCAATCACTTGTTCATTAGCCAGTACGGTTTGATCAACTGGATCCCAGTTAACGGTACCTGTTCTTTGATAGATGATTCCTTTCTCAAGCATTTTCAGGAACATCCATTGATTCCATTTGTAATATTGGGGGTCACAGGCTGTCATTTCCCGAGACCAGTCAATACCGAATCCCATGGATTCGAGCTGCTTTTTCATGTACTCAATGTTGGAGTAAGTCCATTTTGCTGGAGGTACACCATTATCCATTGCCGCATTTTCTGCAGGCATACCGAAAGCATCCCAGCCCATGGGTTGCAAGACGTTGTATCCATTCATGCGTAGATAACGATACATGACATCATTTATCGTGTAATTTCGGACATGTCCCATGTGTAAACGACCAGAAGGGTAGGGCAGCATGGAACAGGCATAAAACTTGCCCTTTGGATAGCGTGGATCATTTTCAATGGTTTTATAAGCTTCGGTAGCTTTCCAGTGAGCTTGAGCGTTTTTTTCAACGTCAGATGGACTGTATTTGTCTTGCATAAAACGAAAAAGAAAAAATTAATAAAAACATCACTTTATAGTGATATCTCTTTATAAAAAATAAAAGATGGATAGTTATCAAATTATGTAAACAGCTTTTAAGATAGGTTTTGATTGACCAGGAAGAGTTTAATTATCTTTCAGATTCAAAACATCTTGCATATCATAAAGGCCATTTTGCTTGTCTGCCAGGAAACGGGCTGCTCTGAGACTGCCCAGGGCATAAGATGCGCGATTTGCTGATTTATGGCTAATCTCGATGCGTTCTCCGGTTCCTGCAAACAAAACCGTATGATCTCCAATGATATCGCCTCCTCTGATTGTGGCAAATCCAATTGTAGAGGGATCTCTTTCTCCAGTAATGCCTTCTCTGGAAAAAGTACCAACTTCTTTTAGATTGCGGCCGAGGGCATTTGCGATGACTTCACCCATTTTGAGTGCCGTACCGGAAGGAGCATCAACTTTATGTCGATGATGAGCTTCAATGATTTCAATATCATAACCTTGAGAAAAGTTTTTGGCGGCCAGTTCCAAAAGTTTTAATGTTACGTTAACGCCAACACTCATGTTAGGCGCAAATACAATAGGAATTTTCTTTGCCGCTTCTGCAATTCGTGCTTTTCCTGCATCATTGAATCCTGTTGTGCCAATGATCATTTTGATACCGTGTTGTTCACAGTAGGTCAAATGCTCAAGCGTACCGTCTGGCCGGGTAAAATCAATCAGATAGTCTGCTGTTTTAAAACTTTTTTCCATGTCTGATTCAACAGTAATGCCAGTTTTTTTTCCAAAAAACATACCCGCATCACTTCCGATACTTGGAGAATTGGCAACATCGAGTGCTCCAACCAAAGTGGCATCATCAGCATTTAAGACTGCTTCGATTAACATGCGTCCCATGCGCCCGTTCGCTCCAGCAATAGCAATTTTCATTGGTTTTCCTTTTTATTGTGGTTGCATTAATTCATGAAGCTGCATGGTGGAATTTGGTGCAGCTTTGAAATCATCTTCCATTTCTTCTGATACATCCTGTATGGTCGTCGCCCTTTGAGGAGTTTCTTGCCTCATTTGTTGAGGAGTATAGACAGGTTCTGATTCCACCTCTGTTGCAATGGGTTCAGAAACAGTTTCTGTCCGACTTGTTTCTACCGGCCTGTTTTCGTACTGATCAGCTTGTGTCATTTCTCGTTCTTTTGATGGAGTTTCCTCTGTATCAGCTTGATATGATTGCATATCCGACGCTTCCCTTGTCATCGGTTGTGAGTAAACCGGCTCAGTCGATACAGGAGACACAACAACGGCAGGAGCAACAACCTCCGTATCTTCTGTCGATACGGAAGAAGGTGTTTCGTCAGATTCCATCATTTTTACAGAAGGTGAAGTATCCGGAGAGAGCCGTGAGGTAAGCTTCGCGCTCGATGCCGAACTGTTCAACTGGTG
>CAZAIY010000006.1:0-18820 GCA_964485295.1 uncultured Oxalobacter sp.
GCCCCCATTTTCCTGAAGAACTATCATCTTCCAAAGCAAAAAATGCACGGGGAAGTTTGATATTTGAAGGGTAACCAAAATAACAGGTATGAATCGGCTCAAATTCCAACCTGGAAAAAGCGGTCATATCGATTTGTCTATTCAACAGATTAATAGCTGCAGGAGCAGAGGTGGCAACAACGACTGCATCAAAAATTTCTCCTTCAACAGACCATCCCGTTGAAGTCTCATAAAGAGAACGTATGGTTTTTCCTGTAAAAATTTTGCCTTTTCTGGCTTGAATGAATTCGAGGGCTTTCTCCGGAAAAAGGGCAGAAAAGTCCAGTTTGGGAATCAGCATATCGGATGCTTTTCTGGTCGATCCTATGCTGTCTCGTAATACATTCAGGAAAATCTGGGCAGAAGCCTGTTCAGGTATGGTATTGAGTGCGGCAATACAAAGCGGTCTCCATAAAAACCGATAGAGGCGGGCCGTTTGTCCGAAGCTCTCCAAAAATGTTGTGACTGCGCAATCGGTATTTAATTTCCATCCCATCCAGCGCACAGCAGAAAAAAAACGGGCGAGCGCCAGTTTGTCAGCCATATCGAGTCCTTCTGCACTCAATAATGCAGAAACCATATGAAGTGGCGCCGGTAATTGGGATGCTACCAGGGAAATACCCTGGCTTTGAGAGGGATAGCACATCTGTAGAGGCAATCGTAAAAAGGCCGTATCAGGATTGATTCCTACCTTTTTCATAAGACGAAAGCATTCCGTATATGCGCCTAATAAAATATGCTGACCGTTATCCAGTGTTTTACCGTCAATTTCAATTCGTCTTGCCCGTCCGCCCAAAATTGTACGTGATTCAAAAAGGGAAACGGAAATGCCTGCATCCGCCAGTTCTACGGCAGCGGCACATCCTGCCCAACCAGCACCAATTACGGCAACTTTTTGGGGACTAGTTTCTGACATAGGCTTTCCATGCCAGCCAAAGTTTATGAATAGTAGAAAGGGAGTTTCTTCTATCTAAAACCTTAAATCCATCGGCTTCAATTTTGGTTAACAGGGTTCTATAAATTTCAGCCATGATCAACCCTGGTTTTTGTGCTTTTCGATCAGCCTCAGGTAAAAGTGCAAATGCTTCATCGTAAACGGCATGAGCCCGTTTTGCCATAAATGCCATGTATTTGGAGAAATTTTCCGTATAACGCAGATTAAGGAGATCCTCTTCTGAAATACCGAACTGTGCCAGTTCATCTGATGGAAGATAGATCCGTCCTAATCGAACATCGTCACCGACATCCCGAATGATATTGGTCAATTGAAATGCCAGTCCTAATTTTTCCGCATATTGCAGGGTTTGCTGTTGGGTAATGCCAAAGATACTGGCCGCCAAAATGCCAACCACGCCTGCGACATGCCAGCAATAGGAAGTCAGTGCTTCAAAATTCGGGTATTTGGTCTGAAGCAGATCCATCTGCATGCCATCGATTAATGCATGCAGATGTTTCCCCTGAATTTGATAGGTTTTTAGATGGGGAAAAAGTGCCAGTGTTACCGGATGAGAAGGATTGCCATTTAGCATGGCATTGATTTCTTTTCTCCACGCATTCAATTGATTTTGTGCCAGAACAGTATCGGTACTTTCGTCAACAACATCGTCAATTTCACGGCAATAGGCATATAATGCTGTAATGGCAAGACGGCGTTCAGGTGTGAGAAAACGGAAACTGCTGTAAAAGCTGGAGCCGCTTTCAGCCGCTTTTTTCTGGCAGTATTCTTCAGGAGTCATGGCATTTACGATATTTCCAAAACGGCATACGTTGCAATTATTGCGCAAAATGGTATCAGAGTATTCGTCAGAAAAATATCCATGATATGAACAATATTCCTAAAAACAACAAAATATCTGTTTAAAAGGAGTAATTCATGATGAAAAGAATATCAAAATCCATCTTTACCGGCTTTTTTATCGTTTTTTTGTGTTTTTCCTTTCAGGCGAAAGGGAAGGAGATTTTTTCCTTGAAAGAGGGGGATATTCTTTTTCAGATAACGGATTCTCCCCAGAGTAAGGCGATTCAGCTGGCCACCGGATCAAAATATACGCATTGCGGTATTGTGCTGGAAAAAGATGGAAAACTTCAGGTATTTGAGGCGATTGGCAAGGTGGACTGGATACCGGTAGATCAATGGATCAAACGGGGTATTCATTCCCATTATGTCGTGATGCGGCTAAAAGAGACAGACAGGTTAACCCCGGACATGATCAGAGCCATGCGTGCGGATACAGCCTATTTTCGTGGAAAAGAATATGATCTGCTTTTTCAGTGGTCTGACGGCAAAATATACTGCTCGGAGCTTGTCTGGAAAATTTATAAAAGAAATACCCGGATAAGCCTTTCTCCTGTCAAAACATTTGCGGATTATGACCTGGATCATCAGGCTGTTCGGGAGATGATTCGGAAACGTTACGGACAGGATTTCAAACCGGATGAAAAAGTTGTTGCGCCTTCCGATCTCATGGAAAGTGATTTTCTTAAGGAAGTCTTCAGAAATTAAAAGGATTTCTTTTCAATGAAAGGGTTTTGGGGCAGGTTTTCGGCTTCTGCAATAACCTGATAGATGGTACGGACTTCTTCCAATGTCATGCCTTTTTGGCAATTGACGGAGTATAGATACATATCCGTTGTCAAAAGCATGACATAGACCGATTGCCCATCCCGACGAAGAGTCATTGTCATTTGGTTGTCCAGCACGGTTTTTTCGGTTTTCGGATAGTAATGATAGTTGCCGCTGATATCTTCATGAGCGAATGTTTTTTTGCCTTTTCTGACAAGAAGATACCGGGTTTCATCAAGGGGATATCGTATCTCGATCAAATCCTTCATTGCCCTGACAGTGTAATTGGATAGCAAAAGCGGGAAGGAAAAACCTGAAATTTCAGCCGCTTTGGTCAGACTGTCCTGACAGTTGATCCAGGGATTGGGCATTCCTGCATGATGGTTTTTCGCAATTATCGGAGGATTTTGTCCCTCTTTAAAATCAGGCTGATGCAGTTGAAGGGATTCATTTTGCAGGTGGCAGCCATTGACAGGCAAAACAAAAACCAAAGCCAAACTTGAAAACAAAAAGGATTTTAAAGAAAGCTTCATGGGATTTATCCGCCCGGATCCAATATGAAAAATGACGTGATATCAGCCGCAGCAATGTGAAGTCGGTATGTGATTGTCGGAATCCAAAGTGGAGATGTCGCTTTGTTTCGTATTTAAAAGCTCCGTCAAAATGCCACAATGTGGCAGACCCTCCTTGCATAAACAGGTGATGCTTTCGGTATTGGTTTCGCCGGATTTCAGAAAAGCTTCGCGGCAACGGCAATGTTTGCGTAGCTCCTTCAACTGTTTTTCCAGTTTTTTCAATTCCCGGATGCGACTGGCTACATGTTTGATATGTTCATCCAGAAGGGCATTGACTTCATGACAGTTGTCTTCCTGTGCATCATTGAATCGCAAAAGAGAGCGAATTTCATTTAATGTCATGTCCAGTGTTCTGCACCGCCGGATAAAGAGCAGTCGTTCGACATGCTGACGGTCATATATTCTATAGTTGCTGCCAGTGCGGCTGCTATTGGGGAGCAGGCCTTCTTTTTCATAGTAACGGATGGTTTCCGTCTGCGTTCCGGCTGCTTTTGCCAATTCTCCGATTTTCATGCTTTTTTACCTTGATCAAATGGTTTCATGTTTATTTTACACCCACTTGACTTTGTAGTTGCTACAGGGTTTTTAATATAGCAAAGTGAGGAAAAACATGAAAGAAAAACGGATTACCATTTTACCTGCAGCCAGCAATCATGATGACGATCATGACAGTTCTGCCTCTTTTGAGTCCAGGGCAAAACCGTTTTCTGCCTGCAGTTGTGGCTGTGATACAAATGTGGTGATTTCGGATTATTCCTTACCTGGGACGACAGAAGTGTGGTTAATTCCCGATATGAAGAGTCCTGTGGATGAGACAAGGATTCGCAAAGCATTAAGGGAAATCAAGGACATTCATCTTTTGACTTTTCATTTGCCTGACTCATCCCTGACTATTGATGCTTCGGAAAAGGTAAAGGAAAAAGTGCTTGATGCCATAAAACAGGCGGGCTATCAACCGGAGATGGACAGATCCGTTCATAAGGACCATGACCACGATCATGACCATGATCATGATCATGGCCCTATTCATGCCGGCGATTACTGGAAATCGGGTATCGCCCTGATTTTAGCGCTTTGTGCAGAAGTGATTCATGCTTTTTTTCCGCATACCCGATGGTTTGAAATAGCCGTATTCGGAATGTCCTTTTTGGCCATTTTTTTAGTAGGGATCTCCGTTTATATCAATGGCATCCGTTCGATTTTGCATGGACGGATCAATATCAGTGTGTTAATGACAGTTGCCGTGACAGGAGCCTGCATATTGGGGCAGTGGGCCGAGGCGGCAATGGTGATGGTGCTTTATTCCATTGCGGAATTGATTGAGGCCAGATCGGTTGATAAAGCCCGATCGGCTATTCGTCAGCTTTTGAATTTAACCCCGGATATGACTGAAAGGCGGTGTGAGGATGGCAGATGGGAAACGGTTCATGTCAAACATGTCAGGCCAAATGAAATTATCCGGGTCAAGCCGGGGGAAAGTATTGCACTGGATGGAGATGTTGAGTTCGGTTTCAGTGCCGTAAACCAGATGTCAATTACAGGTGAGAGTCTTTCCGTTACCAAAGTAAAAGGTGATAGGGTTTATGCCGGCAGTATCAATGAATCCGGTCTATTGGAAATTCGTGTAACAAAAACCGCCAGCGATACGCTGCTTGCCAGGATTATTTCAATAGTGGAAAAGGCGCAGCAGGCCAAAGCATCGGTTCATCGGTTTGTCGATCGTTTTGCAGCGGTTTATACGCCGTCCATTTTTCTGATTGCCGTTGTCGTTGCTGTTTTGATGCCATTTTTATTTGGCATGTCCTGGAAGGATTCCATCTATCGGGCATTGGTTCTTCTGGTGATTGGCTGTCCCTGCGCTTTTGTGATTGCAACGCCTCTGACCATTGTGAGTGGCTTAACAACAGCGGCAAAAGCCGGCATTTTAATTAAAGGGGGCATTTATCTTGAAGAAGCCAGAAAACTGAAAAGTATTGCTTTTGATAAAACCGGCACGATTACCCAGGGACAGCCGAAACTGGTTGCCATGAAGGTCCTAACCCAAAATTTTTCCGAAAAGGAAATATTTTCCTGGGCATCCATCATAACATCGAGTTCTTCCCATCCTGTCTCCCATGCTATTTTTGAAGGGATATCCAGGGAATTTTTCCACGACAAAACCGTCAGTCTGACAGAATTTCCCGGCAAGGGAGTGGCGGTTTTCATGGATGGACAACACCTGAGATTGGGAAATATCAAATGGATGCATGAAAACAGCCTGTTTTCACAAAAACTGGATACGTTTTTGAAAACGCATGAAAAATCGGGATATTCCTTTAGTGCTTTGGCGACGGACTCGGAAATACTGGCTGTTTTTGCTGTCTCCGATGTGATCCGGCCAAACAGCCGGAACGCAATCAGGGAGCTGATCAGGCAGAAAATCATTCCTGTCATGTTAACGGGTGACAATGCCATAACAGCCAAGGCTATTGCGTCTCAGGCCGGAATTGGGGATTTCATGGCGGATCTGCTTCCCGAGGATAAACTGAATGCCATCCAATCCTTGCAGGAAAAATACAAACATGTCGGGATGGTGGGAGACGGAATCAACGATGCTCCGGCATTGGCCGTATCCAATATTGGTATTGCCATGGGAGGAATCGGAACGGGAATTGCAATGGAAACGGCCGATGTCGTTATCATGAATGATGATCTTCATAAAGTAACGGATTTGCTTGAACTTTCCCGTTATACATTCAATGTGTTAAAACAGAATATCTGTGTCGCGTTGGGGATCAAACTGGCTTTTTTCTGTCTGGCATTACTGGGTTATGCGGATATGTGGATGGCTGTATTTGCCGATGTCGGGGCAACATTGATCGTGGTTTTCAATGGGTTAAGAATTCTGCGATGGGAAAGCCGTTTTGTTTCATCCTGATGGAAAGAAATATCCGGCCGGGGCAACAGGCTAAAACAGGATTTTTCCCGGATTCATCAGATTGTTCTGATCAAAAGCCTGCTTGATTTTTTTCATCAAGGCAATTTCAAGCGGGGATTTGTATCGGACAAGTTCTTCACGTTTTAAGGCTCCCAGGCCATGTTCAGCCGAAATGGTTCCATTAAAGCGGGCGATACTGTCATAGACAATCCGGTTGATTTGGGGCGCTTCCTTTAAAAACTCCGCATCGGATATGCCTTTGGGGGCACTGACATTGTAATGCAGACTGCCATCGCCCAAATGGCCGAAAGTCACCATTTGACAGCCCTGAAAATGTTTTTGCAAAAGCCTATCGGTTTGGGTGACAAAATCGGCAACGGAGGAGGTGGGAACCGCAATATCGTGCTTGATATTTTTGCCTTCCCTGGCCTGTGCTTCGGAGATGTTTTCCCTTAATTGCCACATGTTTTTGGATTGGGCAGTGGACTGGGAAATGGCCGCATTACTGATCATTTCCTTTTCAATCGCGTCTTCCAGAAAGGTTTCCAGAAGTCCGATGGCATGCTCTTCCGATTCCGGATCCGAGAGTTCAATCAGGACATATTGCAGGGCATCAAGTGGCAATGGAGCGGAAAGCGCCGGAAAGTGTTTTAACACCAGCTCCAGGGCATATTTTGAAATCAGTTCAAATGCGGTCAATGAACTGCCACAATAGGACTGGGCCAGATTCAGTAACTGAAGCGCCTTGTCCGGAGTTGAAGTGGCGGCCATTGCGGTCAGTTTCGCACGCGGTTTTGGGTAAAGTGAGAGAACAGCAGCGGTAATAATGCCCAAAGTACCTTCCGCACCGATAAAAAGATCGCGAAGATCATAACCCGTATTGTCTTTTCGCAAGCCGCGAAGACCGTTCCATATGTCGCCTTCTCCTGTTACGACTTCCAGTCCCAGACAAAGATTTCTTGCCGTTCCATACCGAAGTACAGCTGTTCCCCCTGCATTGGCAGAAAGATTGCCTCCAATTGTGCAGGTTCCCGAGGAAGCCAGCGAAAGAGGGAAAAGCCGGCTGATTTCATTTGCCGCATCATGAATCCGGTCTAAAATGCATCCGGCTTCAACGGTTATGGTGTTATTGGCAGCATCTATTTCCCGTATCCGGTTTAGCCGGGTCAATGACAGCACAATGGCCTTACCGGAATCATCCGGAACGCTTCCTAACACCACCCCCGTGTTTCCTCCTTGCGGTACCAGGGGAACATGGTATTGATTGCATAGTCTGACAATTGCCGAGACTTCTTCCGTATTGGCCGGTTTTACTACGGCTAATGCCTGTCCGACAAAACGTTTTCGCCAGTCGGTAACAAAAGGCAGCATTCTTTTTCCGTCAGTCATGACATAATCGGAACCAACGACGTCTTTGCATTTGTTCAGAAATTCCTGCATGGGCATAAGCAATAGATGGCAATCCAAAAAAAGCGCGCAATGAAAATTTGCATTATGCAGGCATTCTATTTCAATTGTCCCTGAAAAGATATGACTCTTTTAAAAAGCACAAAAATTTGAGCATTGATAGGCTGAGTCAATTATTTATTCCTGGAAAAATGGTAAAACCCTATATAGGCGATATTAAAATGGCAAGTAATTCCGTTAGATAAAAAGCAACACGATGAGTCTGATAGCGAATATAAAAATTGAAAACCGTCACCTGAAAAAATGGCTGCCCAGGCTTCAGTACCTTTATCGTCGCACGGATGAGGAAAGGTTGACCCAGGTGGCAGGCAATATTACCTATACAGTGATTTTAGGTCTTGTTCCTGCCTTTGCCGTTGCCCTGGCCATTTTTACCTATTTTCCGCAATTTGACATGATGCGGAAAATGGTTGAAATCTATTTCACGAAAAACATGATTCCGCCCGGCATGGCAAAAGGAATTCTTTCCAATCTGACGCTTTTTGCCAGCAAGGCATCAAAAGTTTCCCTTGTCGGTGCCGTTGCCATGCTTTTTACCACGTCCATGATGTTTAATCTGATTGAAACCACGTTCAATCGAATCTGGGGTGTTCAGGAACCCCGTCCCATTTTCAGGCGGGTCATCATGTATCTTTTTATTGCAACCCTGGGACCGCTTCTTTTCGGCGGGTCGCTTTACCTGACGTCCTATCTTTATCTGGCAGCAAGAGGGGTAGTGGGACAGTTGCCCTACCTGAACGGGATCTGGCCCATCCTTTTTCTAACAGCCATATCAACAGCCGCATTTACGTTTTTGTATCGATACGTTCCCTACCGTCAGGTTTTATGGAAGGATGCTTTTTGGGGTGGTCTTTTTGCTGCGGTTGCTTTTGAAATTGCAAAAAGGCTGTTTGCCATTTTCGTGATGCAATTTGCCTCATACCAGAAAATATATGGTGCCATTGCCCTGATTCCCATGCTTTTGCTCTGGCTTTATGTCAGTTCGCTGATCATGCTTTTTGGGGCGGTTATTACCTCATCCCTGCCGGATTTCAGAAGCGGAAGATGGAAAAGAACGGAAACGCCTGGCAATCAGTTTGCCGATGCACTCTTTGTTATCCAGGCGCTTTTTGATGCCCGTTCGGAAGGAAAAAGATCAATGGGATGGTCCAGTTTGCAGCGTCATGTGAGCCTTTCCAGTGCGGAACTGGAAAATATGCTTTTATCCATGCAGGAAGCCGGCTGGGTAAGACATCTTCAAAGTGGAACCCGTATTATCATTCGCCGTCAAAGAAAAGCCATACGACGTTCGCTGGATGAATGGCGCTGGAGTGGCAATGCTGAAAAAATTACTTTAGCCGATATTTTTAACCGCTTTGTTTTTGATCCGGTAGAAAAAAATGAACTTTCTTCCAGAATTACCGCATTAATTGAGCAAAATCTTGATCAAAGTCTTGCAGAATATTTTGATGAATTGGATAAAAAGGAGTTAATCGAAAACACATGAAAAATTGTCGGCTGACAAAAAAGAACCAATAGTGAAAATCAAATAAAAACGGAACAATAAAGTGACAGAGGATAAAGAACAGAAAATGGAACAGGTTGGACCCTGGTCACCCCTGAAAAATCCGGTTTTCAGGATGATATGGATAGCCACACTGTGTTCCAATATCGGATCCTGGATGCAGGAAGTGGGGGCCGGCTGGCTGATGACATCCCTTGCGCCGGATCCGTTAATGGTTTCTTTGGTCCAGGCTGCCACGACCATTCCTTTTTTCCTGCTGGCCATTCCTGCAGGTGCTCTGGCTGATATTATTGACCGGCGCCGTTATCTGATCCTTACCCAGATCTGGATGGCTATTACAGCCGCCTTACTGGGTTTTTTGACTTTTACAGGATATACAACCGCTTTAACCTTGCTGATCCTGACGTTTTCCATGGGAATCGGCGCGGCGATGATGATGCCTGCATGGGGTGCCATTGTGCCGGAACTGGTCAGAAAGGAAGAATTGCAATCTGCCATTGCCCTAAATAGTGTTGCCATGAATACAGCCAGGGCCGTCGGACCGGCATTGGCCGGTATCATTCTTTCCTTTACGGGGCCGGGTGCCGTTTTTGTCCTGAATGCCATTTCCTTTTTTGCGGTTATCTTTGCCTTTAAGAAGTGGCAATACGATGCCAAAACCAGTAAATTGCCGCAGGAACAGTTGAAAGGAGCCATTCGTGCCGGATTGCGTTATGCAAGATATTCGCCGGAATTAAGAGCGGTTTTGGCAAGGGGCGCCGCTTTTTTTGTCTTTGCCAGTGCTCCCTGGGCTTTGCTGCCTTTACTGGTTCGACAGCAGTTAAACCGTGGTCCGGGCACCTACGGGCTGATGCTGGGCTGCATTGGTGTTGGCGCGATTTTGGGGGCCATGTTTCTTCCCCGTTTTCATGGCCGTGTCAGCCGGGATCTTCTGGTAGCGATTGCATCCTGTTTTTATGCACTTGCCATGCTGGGACTGGCTTTCAGTTCGCTTGTCTATGAAGCCGCTCCGGCCATGCTGTTAATCGGTATTTCCTGGATGACGGTATTTTCTTCCTTGACCACATCTGTCCAGACAGCGCTGCCAGGATGGGTAAGGGCAAGAGGATTGGCTTTGCATTGGGTTATCTATACCAGTGGTTTTGCCATCGGCAGTGTGATTTGGGGAAAAATTGCTTCAGTGGTTGATATTCCCACTTCACTGACTTTTTCCGCCATTGGTGCCTTTGTCGGCATTATTGCTTCCTGGCGTTATGAAATTGGCCAGCACGATGTCATCAATTTGTCGCCTTCTCTGGAATGGACGACCCACTTTGAATTCAATTCGAATGAAATGGACAGGGGACCGATTCTGGTGACCGTGGAATATGAAATTGATGTTCGCCGAAAACGTGAGTTCATCCGTGCATTAAGAAACCTGAAATATATCCGGCAAAGAAATGGCGCCTATATGTGGGAAGTGCTTTGCGACATTAATCGTCCCGGCCTGATGGTTGAGATTTTCATGGTTGAATCTCTGGTGGAACACCTGCGCCAGAGAGAACGCATGACTGTTGCCGATCAGGTGAAAAGGGATATTGTCAGGGAATTTCATATTGGTGATACGCCTCCCAAAATTACCCGGCTTTTGGGTATGACCCGTCGTAATCAGGTTCGGCCACAATAGGTTTACCGTTTTGCACACCCGAAAACAAGATGATAGGTTGCCGGCAGCAAATTCTGGTCATTTCGCAAGGTATCATACCGGGCCTGTACGGATTGCCAGGCATTTTTTCCCAAAAGGGTGCGTCTTCTTTCCTTTCCCACCTGGTTTGCACCAATTCCCCGTACGCTTTTTAACAGTGAGGAAAAATCGGGAAAATAAACCGTACGGGTTTCGCTTTTCAGTTGAATCTGCCGGAAACCGGCAGTTTCAAGGGCAAGTCGGGTTTCGTCCATGGAAGAAAAAGACCGGACATGACGGTGCTGATCAATGGCTGAAAAGGCAAAATTCAGTTCTTTCAGTGTGCCGGGACCCAACGTTGCAAAAAGGAGTATGCCATCCTTTTTTAGCACCCGATAGAGTTCCCGGTAAACCCTGGCTGTTTCGCACCACTGTAGGGCCAGACTCGTCCACACGAAATCAAACTGACTCCCGGCAAAAGGCAACTGTTCCAGATCGGCACAAATGGCATGCCGGTTTTTTTCCTTTGCGAACTTGAGCATCTCAGGTGAGAGATCGCATCCGGTAATATGGGCTTGGGGCCAGCACTGCGCCATCAAGAAGGATCCGTAACCGGTACCGCATCCCCCATCCAGTACATGGCGGGGCAGGGGCATATCCCGTACAAAAACGGGTAAGAGCGCCATCAGATCCCTGCATATCGCATGCTGGAAAAGGGCAATATCATCGTAGTCCTGTGCGGCCCGGTCAAAAGCGGCACTGATACGGTTTTTGTCAATAGCCTGCATTTAGAAAATCCGAAATGAACCGGGCACTGGTTTTTGTGTCGGAAAGAAAAGGCGCATGGGATGCATTCGGTAAAACGGCGAGCGTGGCCTGCCTGAGATTTTTATGCAGCCATTTTGCCGCTGACAAAGGCATGAGAGGATCTTTTTCTCCATGAAGTAAAAGCGTCGGCTGGGAAATGTTTTGCACAATGGGTCTCAAGTCGGTATGTTTCAGGAGATCCAGACCCGATTCCAGTGACGGGGTTGGTGCTGAGGTGGCATGGGCAAGCTTGCGGGCTATTTCTCTTGCATGGATATCATTCTGATTGAAAATGCTGATGAAACGACGCAGGGTGGAAGCCGGATCGACTCGAAGGCTCGATCCCAGTTTGTCAATCATGTTTAAAGGAATCCCTTCTGACCAGTCCGGCCGTTTCATGAATCTGGGTGTGGCTCCGATCAGAATCAGTCTTTTTACCTGTTCCGGAAAAAGGGAGGCCGCCAGCATGGCAAGCATTGCGCCCAATGACCAGCCGCAAAGTGTAACAGGTGAAGTCATGTCTTTCATCAAATCGTCAAGCACTCCGGAAGCGGAATAATGTATGACGGGCTTTTGTTCGGGGCTGTATCCGGGTAGTGCCTGGAGGACAATTTCATACTGATCGGAAAGCAAAGGTCGCAACTCATCCACCAGATCCTGCCATACACCTGGTCCGATACCCCATCCATGCCAAAAAACGAGTCTGTTCATTGCAATGCTTTTAATGCATTAATTAAAAGATCAATTTGTTCTACATTATGCCCGGCAGAAAGGGAGATACGCAAGCGTGCGCTTCCTTTTGGAACGGTGGGAGGGCGAATGGCCGGGACAAAAATGCCCTGATCTGCCAGTTTTTGTGCAATTTCTAAGGTTTTCCGATTTTCGCCAATGATGACGGGCTGAATGGCTGTCGGCGAAGAAAGCAGCTGCCATTTTGTCTGGGACAGTCCCAGTCGCAAACGCTCAACCAGTGAAAAGAGGTGGGCACGTAAAAGGGAGCCTTTCCGAATCAGCTCAAGGCTTTTTATGATGGTGGCGGCAATGATGGGGCTGGTGGCAGTTGTAAATGTATAGGTTCTTGCCCGCTGCAGGAGCCATTCAATCACATTTTCCGTTCCGGCGGCAAAGGCACCAAAAACGCCGGCCGCTTTTCCAAGTGTGCCAATATAGATCAGGCGGGGCGATACGGGTATTTTGAAATGGGAAAGTGTACCGCGGCCTTCTTCTCCCAGTACCCCAAATCCATGCGCATCATCGATGACAAGCCAGGCATCATGCCTTTGGGCCAGTTCATAAAGTTCCGGAATGGGGGCAACATCCCCATCCATGCTGAAAACGGCATCGGTCAGGATGAGCTTGCGCCTGGCCTGGCTTTTTTTCAGTAAGGATTCGAGGTGATTGATATCGTTATGGCGATACCGGATATTTTCGGCACGGGATAATAAAACCGCATCTATTAAGGATGCATGGTTTAAACGATCCGAAAAAACGGCATCCTCGCGGCCGACCAGTGCCGGTACAATGCCCGTATTGGCCATGTAGCCGGTGCTGAAAAAAAGGGCACGGGGACTGCCGACGAATGCGGCCAATGCCTGTTCCAGTTCTTCGTGTGGCTGCATATGCCCTGTCACGACATGCGATCCTCCTGATCCGACTCCCCATTTATAGGCCGCGTTGGCTGCGGCTTCCGAGAGGATGGGACTGGCGGCAAGTCCAAGATAGTCATTACTGGAAAAGGTCAAAAGGGGTTTGCCATCGACATTGGCCAGTACCGTACAGGGAGATGTGATGGTGCGGCGATGACGGAGCAGATTGTCTTTTGCAAGCTCACTCAGTTTTTGGTCAATTTCATGAATTATCATTGGTTTAACGTATCAGGCGTTCATTCAGAACCGGCGGTTTTTCATCGTAGAGCTGGACAAATGTTGAAACCCGGGTGCCGTAATCGGGAGAAATAATGCAAACGGAAGAGAGCAGTTTTTCCCATTCCATGCCAACACCCGTGTCGGGCAGGTAGGCATCCGGTGCGCGGGTCGTATCGGAGAGCATTTCAAAATAGGCTTCCACAGGGGCACGCTGTCCCAACAGACTGGCAAATTGTGCCCGGGTCTGAACCACTTTGTGCCATGGGTCATTCAAAAGGGCATTGGATAAACCGTAGATACCGGGTTGCAGCGGCTTGCCATTGAAGGGGCGTCCATAACCGCAATTGGAAAACCAGATTAATGTACTGGCATTGCCAACCAGCAGATTGAATCCATTGTATTTGTAGGCTTTTTTTCGGATATGGGCAATGTATTCTTCCGGCTCAAGATCGGATTCAAGATAGTCACTGACCAGTTTTCCGCGCGAAGTATCCTTGGGTTGCTTGAATTGCGGGGCACGGACATTGGTCACCGCGGCAAACCGGTGATTGGCATGGCTGATTTCGTCTTTTCGAATTCCCATCCAGGTGCCTCCTGCCAGCAAATCACGTCCTGCATAGATATCGGGACGGTCTTCCCACCAGTGGGCCGGTTTTGCAGGGCGATCATAAAATTCATCCCGATTAGCGGCAGCGATTAAGGGGATGGAAGGGACGACTTGCCAGGCAAAAACAATTAAACACATAGTAACAACGTTTTATTCATCTGAAAGAGAATAGGGAAGCGCCTTCTTGTGCAGAACAGGACCATCAGGCCGACCCAGACGCAGTGATGGTAACGCTATTGCATTATGCGAAACGATGAGTAAGCAGTCAATACCATTTTTTTCACGAGGCGCCACTCTGGATAAGATTCCGCAGGGATTATCGTTTCCTGCTTCAAAAACAGGGATTTCCAAAGCCGTCATTTCCGAAATCAGGACGTTATTCAGCCTCTCGGAAGAGGCTCGAATCATTCGATGCGGTATCGGTTTACGGTTTTGATTTTTTGCAATCATTTCCTGTCCCGGATAACAGCCTTTTGCAAAACTGATCCCATCGATTCGATCCATGTTGAGTGCCTGCGGCAGGAAACGGTTTTGTGTCAGGATGCCGATTTCAGGCATGCCCGCTTCAATTTCAGTCAGTTCCCAATGCTGTTCCTCTCCCATAAATAAATCCTGAGGCAAATCGGGAAGGACTTTTTGAGGGGAAATCCATAAAAAACGGGCGGTATTCCAGGCGTCTTTTAATCGGATGACCGTATGCCGGTTATGTTCTTTTTTTGAAAAGACTTTCTGAGGTATATCCGGCAGCATACGGGTGAGGATTTCTTCTGGTTTTTTGCCGGCAAAACCATACACGGCATAGTCATGACTGACATCCGTTAATGTCACTTTGGCGCGCAGAATGTACATTTGCAATCGTTTGAGAAGCGATGGCAACACCGTTTGAGGCAGTAACAGATAAACATTTTGATCGGATTTCCATGCAAAAACGGTTGCAAACAGAAAACCTTCTGCCGTGCAGTATCCGGCAAACCGTATTTCATCCGTTTTTAAATGGAGCATATCCTGGCTTAACTGTCCATGGATGAAGGAAACGGCATCTTCACCGGATACCTTCATCACACCATATTTTGGCAAATAAGCCATCATGCCGGATTGCAATTGATCGATGGAGTCCATTTTTCAGTCAATTTGAAATTTGAAAAGAAGAAGCATTTTTTCGCAGAATGAAATGGAATTTCGTGAGAAAATACGAATTTTCCAGTTATTCATGGTAACAATATAAATTCCTTTTATTCGAAAATGGCTTCATTATAAAGGGGTTGCCGTTTTTTTGCTGTGCAGGGTTCATATGACTGTTTTTAAACGGGTTTTTCTTGTTTTTGCCATTGTTCTTGCCCTGGTGCTTTCCGGTTTTGCCTGGTGGGCAAATTCTGCCATTTCCGATTCCGGGGAACCGGTTCCTTTTGATGTGCGTCCCGGGGGGCTTAACTATGTGGTTGACCAGCTCAAGGCACAGGGAGTCAAGGTCAATGGCACTTTGTTTGGCCTATTGGTGAGGTTGACGGGAAATACAACGAAACTGAAAGCGGGCAGTTACGAACTCAAACCGGGGGAGACGCCTTCCGATCTGGTTAACCGTCTTGCCAGGGGGCTGTTTTCCTATGAATCCATTACCATTGTGGAAGGATGGACATTCAGACAGATGAGAGAAGCCATTGCCGCCCATCCCAGACTGAAACACGATACGCTTCATCTGACCGAACGGGAACTGATTGAAAAACTGCGACTTCCCTGGCAATTTGCAGAAGGCCTTTTTTTTCCCGACACCTATTTTTTCAATCGGGGCAGCAGCGATATGCAAATATATCGCGAGGCACATGCCCAGCTGATGAAACGTCTGGAAACCTATTGGGAAAACAGGGATACGACCTTGCCTTATAAAACGCCTTACGAAGCGCTGACGATGGCATCCATCGTGGAAAAGGAAACGGGGCATCCCGAAGACCGGGCACAAATTGCAGGCGTATTTACCAATCGCCTGAAAATAGGCATGAAATTGCAGACGGATCCGACCGTCATTTATGGAATGGGAGACAAATACAAAGGGGTCATTTACCGTTCCAGTCTGAGAACCGATACGCCATACAATACCTATACCCGTTTTGGTTTGCCACCAACCCCGATTGCATTGGCAGGCAATGCGGCACTCAGGGCGACATTTTATCCGGAGAAAACGGATGCACTTTATTTTGTCTCGCGTGCCGATGGGACAGGGAAAAGTGAATTTTCTTCGAATCTTTCCGATCATAATAAAGCGGTTGAAAAATATTTGCGTAAAAAATGAAAACAGATATCAAAGACGCCACAAAAGGGCGATTTATTACCTTTGAAGGGATTGATGGCGCAGGAAAGTCAACACATATTGCATATGTCACGGAGCTTTTAAGGCAACTGGGCAAAACGGTTGTCGTAACCAGGGAGCCCGGTGGAACAAAATTGGGCGAGGCTTTAAGAACACTGTTGCTGCACGAAAAAATGCATCTGGAAACAGAAGCGCTATTGATGTTTGCCGCCAGACGGGAGCATATGGATCTTGTGATTGAACCTGCCTTGCGTGAAGGTGCCTGGGTTATTTCGGATCGTTTTACGGATGCCAGTTTTGCCTATCAGGGCGGTGGACGGGGACTTTCGCGACAGAAACTGGAGCAGCTTGAAAACTGGGTTCATCCCGATTTGCAGCCGGATATCACTTTTCTTTTTGATGTGCCAACAGAGGTAGCCAATGCCCGTCTTGAAGCTGTCCGTACCCGGGACAAATTTGAAAGTGAAAAGGAAACCTTTTTTCAGCGGGTCAGACAGGCCTATTTGCAGCGGGCAAAAACCTTTCCTGATCGTTTCAAAATCATTGACAGTACGCAAACTATTGAAACAATACAGGTAAAATTGAAGGAAATTTTTCAGAACATGATCTGAATGGATTGAGCAAATATCTATTTGACTATCAGGGAAAATAAAATGCTTTTCTGGCATCAGCCTGTTTGGGAACAGTTTCTGCGCATGGGGGAAAATATACCCCATGCCATTTTGCTGTATGGTTCGGCCGGTATAGGAAAAAGTCTTTTTGCCGAGCATCTGGCCAAATCCCTTTTATGCGAGAATCGTTTGCCTGGTGGGCATGCCTGTGATCAATGTGTTTCCTGTAACTGGTTTGATCAGAAAACGCATCCGGATTATCACCGAATTCTTCCTGCCGCACTTGATACGGCAAAAAAATCGGATGACAACGTTGATCCTGCCGATGCCAAAGAAGAAAGGACGCCGGCGCGTTCCGGCAAAATGCCGTCAAAATGGATCGGCATTAATCAGATTCGTGATTTAAGAGAGACAATCGGACTTTCCACCTCCCGTGGCGGTTATCGGGTTATCTGTTTATGGCCGGCTGAAGCCCTGACAACGGAATCGTCGAATGCCTTGTTAAAAATGCTGGAAGAACCTTCTTTCAGGACGGTCTTCATTTTGGTCACAGACCATATGAATGGCCTGCTGCCAACCATATTGTCACGTTGCCGGAAATTCGCGATGCCGTCACCGGATTTTTCATCCGCATTAAACTGGTTAAAGGACCAGGGTATTGCCGACGCCCATATCTGGCTGGCAGAAGAGGGGGGTGCGCCAATTAAGGCGCTTGAGATGGCAAAAAACAACAATCGGGACGAGATGGATGCTTTTTTGACGGCATTGATGTCTCCTGATATCGAAACGGCTTTGAAAACAGCTGAAAAATTGAGAAAGTCATCCGCAAACGATATTCTTTCCTGGATCCAGAAATGGCTTTATGATCTGTTGTCCCTGCGTATGACAGGGCGTTTGCGTTATTTTCTCCGGTGGCAGCAATATCTGGAAAAACAGGCATTGCAGGTGAATCTGGATGAGCTGCTTCGTATGATCAAAAAAACGGCAGAAAGAAAACAGGTCTCGGAACATCCTCTCGTTTTACGTCTTTTGATGGAAGACATCCTCATTGATTACGCCAGGCTTTTTGCATGAAATGGCTTAATAAAAATGCATAGGATCTCAGGATCAATTACAATCTTGCCTGCACCCATTTTTTATTGAAGAGATTATCTATGTACGTTGATTCTCATTGCCATATCCATTTTCCTGCGCTGGCAAAACGATTGCCGGAAGTTTTATCCAATATGAAGAAAAGGAATGTCTCCCATGCACTGGTGGTTTCCATCAGTCTGAGTGATATTCCGGATGTACTCAATCTGGTTGAAAAGCATGACCATTTGTATGCCGCTGTTGGTGTTCATCCTGCACGCAAGGAAAACAAACAGCCCGATGTGAAAACGCTGCTGGAATATGCGCGTCATCCGAAAGTGGTCGCAATTGGTGAGACGGGTCTGGACTATCATCATGTCAAAGGTGACAGGGAGTGGCAGTTCGAGCGTTTTCGTACACAGATTCGTGCTTCCAGGGAATGCGGAAAACCGCTGATTATCCATGCCAGGAAAGCGGCAGATGATGTCATTCGTGTTTTGCAGGAGGAAGGTGCCGGTACGGATGCAGGCGGCTTTGGCGGTATCATGCACTGCTTTAATGAAACCATGCCCATTGCCAAAGCGGCTATGGAGATGGGGTTTTATATCTCATTTTCCGGTGTGATCACCTATCCCAATGCAAGGGAATTGCAGCATGTGGCAAGACTGATTCCTTTAAATCGCCTTTTAATTGAGACGGATGCCCCTTATCTGGCTCCCCAGTCCATTCGGGGAAAACAGAATGAACCGGCCTATGTAACGGATGTGGCAGAACAGCTTGCAAAAATAAAAGGGGTATCAGTTGCGCGTATTGCCAATGAAAGCAG
>CAZAIY010000007.1:0-16483 GCA_964485295.1 uncultured Oxalobacter sp.
TCCGCGAGCCTGACCCAACAAAAGTGTGGATTGGGGATTCACATTCACAAAAACTTTTTCGATGGCAGCATAATCGGGACTATATGTCTTAACAATTTCAGAAACACCTTCCAAAATAATCTTCAGCCTGTCAGGCAAATCCGCATTGGACGGCGTATTGACTGTCCCTGATGCCACATACGAAAGGCGCGTTCCTTTTTTCTCAATAAGCCCAAAACCGGTAATTCTGAGTCCAGGATCAATGCCCAAAATCCTCATATGCCGCACATCCCAAATAACAATCAATGCCGGAAATGACGTATAGCGGTAAATGCCATGGAAATTCCTCTTTCGTTTGCCGCATCAATAACTTCTTTATCCCGTATTGAGCCACCTGGTTGAATAATTGAAGTGGCTCCTGCATCTACAACGATATCCAAACCATCCCTAAATGGGAAAAAAGCATCAGATGCAACTGCCGTTCCTTCCAGTGAAAGCCCGGCATTTTTGGCTTTCATAACGGCTGTACGTGCCGCATCCACACGACTCATTTGACCTGCACCGATGGCCAAGGTCATGCCATCCCGACAAAAAACAATGGCATTGGATTTTACAAACTTGACGACTTTCCATGCAAAAAGCATATCCATTAATTCTTTTTTTGTCGGCTGTTTTTGCGTAACGATCTCTAAATCCGGTTCTGATACCATCGCTGAATCAGGGGACTGTAGCAATAATCCCCCGCCGACTCTTTTTACTTCATATTTATTGAGTGCATTGCCCAAGGGGATTTCCAAAAGCCGAACATTTTTCTTATTGGCAAAAATGGCTTTGGCCTTGTCTGAAAATGCCGGAGCAAGAAGAACTTCCACAAAAAGTTTCGCTGCTTCGTTTGCGACTGCTTCATCCACTTCATGATTAAAAGCAATAATTCCACCAAAAGCCGCATCCGGATCTGTTTGCAGCGCCCTTATATAAGCCTGTGCAGCATCTTTTCCTACGGCAACTCCACAAGGATTGGCATGTTTAATGATCACACAGGCCGGCTCATCAAACGTTTTAACACATTCCCATGCCGCATCGGCATCACTAATATTGTTAAAGGAAAGTTCCTTTCCCTGCAATTGGGTATATTCTGCCAAGGCGCCATGAGGAATTTCGCGTTCACGATAAAAAGCCGCTGACTGATGCGGATTTTCACCATAACGCATTTCCTGTATTTTTTCGAAATGCAAATTCAGTGTTTCAGGATAAACACTCCTTGTTGTGTGTTCTTTATCTTTTCCCAAACTCGAAAGATAATTTGCAATTGCACCATCATACTGTGCCGTATGAAAAAAAGCTTTTTTTGCCAATTCAAAACGGTAATTCTCTGATAAAAAACCGCCCTGACTTTTCATTTCTTCCCATACCTGTTTGTAATCGGATGGATCGCAAATTACGGCAACATCACGATAATTTTTTGCGGCAGATCGCAGCATGGCAGGTCCACCAATATCAATATTTTCTATCGCTTCTTCCAAGGTACAATCAGGTGCCTGTATCGTTTTTACAAACGGATACAGGTTAACCACTACGATATCAATTGTCGAAATCCCATGTGTTGCAATTGCAGAAGTATGGGAATCCAGTTTTCTTCTTGCCAGAATACCTCCATGAATTTTGGGATGAAGTGTTTTTACACGGCCATCCAGCATTTCAGGAAATCCCGTATAATCTGCAACCTCGGTTACAGCCACACCACTTTCTTTTAACAACTCGGCCGTTCCACCGGTTGAAAGAATCGATATACCTATATCTGATAATTTGTAAGCGAAATCAACAATATCTGTTTTATCCGAAACGGAAATTAAAGCAAATCGGGTCATGATTTTTTTGAACAAATAAAATAAGAGGAAGATGCTGTTACCAAAAAAAGCTTATAACAAATCATGCTCAAGCAATTTTTTTCTCAGTGTATTACGATTTATTCCTAACATTTCTGCAGCTAAAGATTGGTTATTCTTCGCACGAGCCATCACAACAGCAATAACCGGTTTTTCAACAACACTCATAATCATATCGTAGACACCTGTTGGTTTTTGTCCATCCAGAATGTCAAAGTATTCCTCCAAGCTTTTCGATATAACTTCCTGAATTTGTTCTTTACTCATTTTTATGTCCGATGTGATCTTTAAAAAGAATAACATCAAGAACTTATGTATCCTGCATAAAATTCCTGTAATGTAATCTTTCGCCGTATTTTAGTTGGGATTCAAAAAAAGTATCAACACTTTCAAGTTGTTCTTCACAAGAATCAACTTCGTTAATCTGTTTCTTGAATATTTCTGATTCAGGTAAATTGTTAATATACCATCCAATATGCTTTCTGGCACTTCGTACACCTACTATTTCACCATAAAAATCATAATGATCTAATAAATGTTGATGGATTAGTTTGCGAACATCTTCAATATAGGGTGGCAGCAACAATTGTCCCGTTTCAAGGTAATGCACTATTTCCTGAAATATCCAGGGTCTTCCCTGTGCTGCACGACCAATCATCACGGCATCAGCCTTAGTCATCTCCAATACATTTTTTGCTTTTTGAGGTGAATCTATATCGCCATTTGCAACAACAGGAATACAAACAGATGCCTTGACATGGGCAATCGTTTCATATTCGGCATTTCCATGATAGGCATCTTCTCTTGTCCTGCCATGTAAAGTTAACATGGCAATTCCTTCCGATTCAGCAATTTTTGCGATAGCCAGTGCATTTTTATTTGTACGGTTCCAGCCCGTTCGATATTTTAAAGTGACAGGAACATCAACTGCTTTTACAACGGCCCGCAAAATATCGGTCACTTTTTTTTCATCCCGCAACAAGGCTGATCCGCACCAATTGTTACAGACTTTTTTAACAGGACATCCCATATTGATATCAATTATCTGTGCTCCCGAATCTATGTAATGACGTGCACAATCGGCCATTATCTCCGGGATGGAACCGGTGATTTGAACAACACGAGGGGTCAATTCATCCATATGAACGGAACGTTTCAGACTTTTATTTGTTCCCCAAAGCGATGGATTGGCCGATACCATCTCAGATACGGCATATCCGGCACCAAGTTTGCAACATAATTTCCGAAAAGGGTAATCTGTCACTCCTGCCATAGGTGCGACAAAAACATTATTAGGAAGTTTATAGGTACCAATCCGCACAGAATAAAAAAACGGTTATTTAAAAGCGTGAAAAAGTTTTCAGGAAGGTAACCATATTCAGGAAGAATTCGACAAATGGGAATCATCTCCCCATTGCAAAATCTCAATATCATTATCCTTAACCAAAAAACGATTAACACTTGTATTTAAAACAGGAACACGCGTTCTGATATCTAGCGGCATTTTTTGAGCCACCCGAAAAGCCGCTTCCACAATACCAAAATGAGCAATCAGGGCAATTTTTTTACCCATATAAGGTTTTGCTATTTTATAAATGGCATTGATGGCTCTGTTATGAAAAACCCGCATACTTTCCGCTTCCTGTTTTCCAGGTGGAAAAACATGATCGGGATCTGCCGCATACCAGGCAGCATGCGATTCCGGATAACGGGTTTTTATTTCTTCCCGACTCAATCCTTCAAAAATGCCGTATGAACGCTCTCTGAAATCGGCATCAATCTGTACAGGTAAATTGTGCCATTTTGCAATTTCATTTGCCGTTCGCAGTGCACGTTGCAAATCACTTGAGAAAATGGCTTCCAGTTTCTCTTCTTTCAAAATTTCAGAAAGCGCAAGCGCCTGCTCTATTCCTTTTTCATTCAGAGGAATATCACTGTGTCCCTGCAGGCGCTTTTCAATGTTCCAGTCAGTCTGGCCATGTCGAATAATCAAAACTTCTGTTGATCGTTCCATCTTGATTTAAATTTTGTCGACGAGTTCCGGATTCAACGTATAGACTCCTGTAATGCTAGCCTTGTCCAAAACATGCCCTTCGATCGCATTCATTACATCCGGCCCGGTAAATTTGCCACTGACTGGCAATTTTTCGATATCCAGGGCATAAATTGTAAAGACATAATGATGCAAAATCGTATCATTCCATGGAGGACAGGGACCATCATAACCATAATAATCTCCGGACATGTCCTTATCACTGGCAAACCAGGGTGTATAGTCATTAATCCCCTGACGTGCCCCATACAAAGTCTCGGGACCGGGTTTTCCTCTTGGTGTAATGCCACTGGAAAACTCCCCTTCAGCAATTGACTGCAAATTGGCCGGCAAATCAACCAAAAGCCAATGATAGAAATCCACACGAGGAAGATCCGCAGGAACTTTTTTTCCTTCCTGATTCACATCATCTCCTTTAGAAGGAACATCATAGTCATGACAAATAATGACAAATGATTTTGTTTTTTCAGGAACATCACTCCAGGCCAAATGAGGATTTTTATTATCGGACAGGGCGACATGTGTTTTGGGATCAATCAGGCCAAAAGCATTTTTTGCCGGAATTGCTTTATTATCCTTAAAAGAATCACTCCATATTTTCATGCATCCTCCTTAGTTTTGTCGTTTTCACTATCGTTTTTTTATTTTGCCAGATGGAAACCGTTTTCGTTCACCTGATTGCAATTTAATTATCTGCATGCGGTAAAGGGGGTATGTGCAACCAGAAAGTTACCGGCCCATCATTGACAAGCTCTACTTCCATATGCGCTCCAAATTGACCCGTTTGAACATTTGCAATCTCATTTTCAGCCAGTTTCACAAAATAATTAAACAGATGTTTCCCTACTTGTGGTTCTGCCGCCGAAGAAAAAGAAGGACGGGTGCCAGAGCGGGTGTTGGCAGCAAGAGTAAATTGCGGAACCAGAAGCAATTCACCCTGAACCGCTTTTAATGAAAGATTCATTTTACCATTAGCATCGTTGAACACCCGATAATTAACCAACCGATTCAGCAAGGTTGTTGCCTCTTTTTCCGTATCATTTCTTTCCGCACAAAGAAAGACCAGCAAGCCTTTTTCAATACGGCCAATGATATTTTGATCCACAACAACCTGCGCCCTTTTTACTCGCTGAAGCAATGCAATCATTTCGTAAACCCCTACTTTTTAAAGCTGATTGTTTTTTTAATGGAACCGGGATATAAAGCACCTAAAATTCGAAATCCTTTCGCTCCAGTTACTTCCGGCAAATTACCCGGAAGACGAAGTACAAAACGATGTGCAAGCCACGCAAAAGCCAAAGCTTCTATGTGCGATGGATCAATACCGACTTCCTCACTACTTATAATTTCCATTTCCGGAACAGTACGATTTAAGGATATTTGCAATTGCGTAATCAAATGGAGATTTTTTGCGCCACCTCCACAAACAAACACACTTTTCGCTGTGGGAGCATAACGAATAATGGCATCAGTAACCGTCTGAACGGTAAAAGCAGATAATGTCGCCTGAACATCTTCTGGCGCAAAACCGGAAAATGACACAGCAGATAGTTTTGTATTTAACCAATGCTCATTAAAAAGATCCCGGCCGGTACTTTTGGGAGGGGAAAGTGATAAAAAGGGTTCTGAAAGCATCAGATCAAGCAGATCCTGATTCGGTTTACCACTTGCCGCCCACTTGCCATCCTCATCATAAAGAAGATTTTTATTTTTGGATATCCATAAATCCATCAAAACATTGCCGGGACCCGTATCAAAGCCAAGTATTTTACGGTTTTCCAGCACACTGATATTGGCAATACCCCCTATATTCAACACAACACAGGATGCGTCATTTTCGCAAAAAAAGGCATGATGAAATGCAGGAACAAGAGGTGCCCCCTGCCCGTGAGCAGCAATATCACGGGAACGGAAATCGGCAACAACATCAATTCCGGTCAACTCTGCCAATAATGCCGGATTATTGGTTTGCCGGGTAAATCCCAATTCAGGACGATGTCGGATAGTCTGGCCATGAACGGCAATTGCGGTAATAACATCTGCTGTTAATGATGCCTGTTTTAACAGATCAAACACACACCGGGCATAAAAATGAGCCAAATCATTGGCCGCAACAGCTTCTTTTTCTATTTCATTGAAACCTGCCTCTTGCAGTGATAATAATGAATTACGCAATTCATCACTGAAAGGAATATAGGCTGTGGCAAGTGGATACAGAAAACCGCTTGTATAATCATCAGGGATGGAAACCAGAACTCCATCAACACCATCAACACTTGTACCGGTCATCAGACCAATATAAAGTCGATTTATTTTATTGTTCCGACTAGGCAAGGTCATTCATTTGTAGCAACTTTTTCGTAATTGCCACCAGGATTCATTAAGGAAAAGCGGTGACGCATATCCGCAACAACAATTCTGAATTTTTCCATTTCACTGGCCGTGAGTGGCTGAATGTTTGGCATTTCAATCTGTCTTGGATCACGTTGCACACCATTAATCCTGAATTCGTAATGCAAATGCGGTCCCGTACTCATTCCAGTAGAACCGACATAACCAATCACATCTCCCTGATTGACTTTTGTTCCTCTTTTCATATCAGGATTAAAGCGACTCATATGTCCATAGGCTGTTGTATAGGCTCCCCAATGCTTGATGACAATAAAATTGCCGTAACCATTTTTCCAGCCAACGAAATCAACCGTTCCATCCGCTGCAGACCGAATCGGTGTTCCTGTCGGTGCGGCAAAATCAATTCCCTGATGCTGTTTCCATAATCCTGTAATGGGATGTTTTCGCATGGCAAACGCTGAAGAGATACGCGTAAATGCAAGAGGATATTTCAGGAACGCTTTTTTCTGGGATCTCCCATTAAAACTGTAATAGCCACCGGAACGACTACCAATACCATCAAACCAGACAGCCTGGTAAATGTTTCCTGCATTGATAAATTCAGCAGCCAGAATCCTTCCTGAACGCAAAAAAGTACCATTACGCCAAAAAGACTCATAAACGATATTAAACTTGTCCCCACGTCTCAAATCGGAACTGAAATCAATATTTGTTGCAAATATATCGACCAATTTATTTGTAATCGAATCCGGAATTTCAGCCGCATCCGTTGCAGAAAACAGGGAAGAATAAATATAACCTGAACGCATTTCTATACGTCGTTCAATTGCCACATTATCATTCGTTGACGTAAAACCTTTATCGGTGCGTTTTATAACAATATCTAACGGCTTATCATTTCTGTCCGTTGTGGACATATACAGCCAATAAAGCCGTTTTGCATTATCCGTTTTGGCCTGGATAATCTTACCCGCTTTTAAATTGAGTAATTCCTTTGCTATACCATCCGTTTTGATAAAAGCAACAGCAGTGGCATCATCAACTCCCATACGAGCGAAAAGGGAGCCGAGTGTATCCCCTGAACGAATTTTCTCTTCACGCATGAAATACTGCTTTTCCTGATTAAGTAGCTCTATTTGTTCTTCAAGGGAAGGCAGTTTGATTTCCTGTGCAATGGAACGTATTTCAAGGTACGTTGTATCAGGCGGCGCCCCAGGAGAAACCGCTGCCGCACCAATTGCAAAAACAGCAAGGAGAAGAAATGCCGATGAAATGACACGAGTTTTTCTTGTCGACCCAAGAAACATAGAACTTATTTTTTGAAAAACATCATGCATGCAAAATCCTCTTCTTTTTCAATAGCAATCAGTTAAAATTCCTATTTCCAAATAAAATAATTTTTGCCAAAGACAACTCTTTAAAAGAAACTTTCTTTGATTAAAAGCAATATTATAACAAAACCTAAAGCAAAAAAATGAATAAAAAACATGAATCTTCCAATAATTCTAATAACTTAGAATTATCTTCATCTGTAAAAGAAGCCTTGGAAATTATCAAACGAGGAACAGAAGAACTTCTGGTCGATACCGAACTAGCACAAAAATTATCCAGATTCGAAAAAACGGGAAAACCTTTAAGAATAAAACTGGGTCTTGACCCAACCGCACCTGATCTGCATCTTGGTCATACTGTTGTCCTAAACAAAATGCGCCAGTTACAAGATCTGGGACATACTGTTATCTTTCTAATTGGCGATTTCACTTCAATGATTGGAGACCCTTCAGGAAGAAATGTCACCCGTCCTCCGCTAACACGGGAGCAAATTGAAGAAAATGCGATGACCTATTTCAAACAGGCCAGTCTCGTGCTGGATCCGCACAAAACGGAAATCCGGTACAACTCCGAGTGGAGTGACAAGTTATCCGTAAGAGACATGATCAAACTTGCCTCACAATATACTTTGGCAAGAATCATGGAACGGGAAGATTTCTCAACGCGCTTTAAAAATGGTTATCCGATATCCATTCACGAATTGCTTTATCCCCTCATGCAAGGCTACGACTCCGTTATGCTCGAATCCGATATGGAACTGGGTGGAACGGACCAGAAATTCAACTTACTGGTCGGAAGAGAACTTCAAAGAAACTACAACCAGGAACCCCAATGTATTTTGACCATGCCACTTCTGGAAGGTCTGGACGGCGTTGAAAAAATGTCCAAATCAAAAGGGAACTATATTGGCATTACCGAACCTGCCAATGTGATGTTTGCCAAAATCATGAGCATTTCAGATGAAATGATGTGGAAATATTACGATTTACTTTCTTTCCGCACACTTGCAGATATTCATCATTTAAAAGAAGCGGTTAAAAACGGACGCAACCCTCGTGATGCAAAAGTGGAACTGGCACAGGAAATTGTTACCCGTTTCCATTCCAAAGCCGCGGCAGAATCCGCACTTGAAGATTTCACTTTACGTGCACGGGGAGGCATTCCCAGTGACATACCGGAAATCAATATTTCCGGCGCGCCAATTGGCATCGGACAGCTTTTAAAACAGGCACAACTTTGCTCGTCAACATCTGAAGGACTTCGGATGGTCGATCAGGGCGGTGTACGAATTGACAGCGTGACAATTAGCGATAGAGGCTTGAAAATTGAAGCAGGTACATTTGTGATTCAGGTCGGCAAAAGAAAATTTGCCAAAGTGACCTTAAATTAGCATCTAATTGCTTTCACGGACAACCTGATTAACGCCAGGAACATGACGAACCCTGCGGATCAAGTTATCCAGATGCAGTCGATCGTCAACCTGTACTGTAAATCGCAAAACAGAAAAATCATCCTGGGTTTCCATGCCAACGTGCACAATGTTGGCATTGGATTCACTGATTTCTGCGGCAACCCGCGCCAGCATACCTTTTTCTTCATGAATTAAAACTCTCAACCGGCAATCAAAACTTCGATTGATATCTTCGCCCCAGTCAAGATTGATCCATTTTTCCGGTTCCTTGCCCATTAATCTTTTGGCCGTGGAACATTCGGCATTATGTACAACGAGCCCCCTTGTCATGTTCAGTTCACCAATAATCGTGTCTCCCGGTATTGGAAGACAGCAAGATGCCAGTTGAACATTGACACCTTCACTGCCATAAATAATGACAGGCTTGGGTTTTCTTTCCTCGTAAATCTCTTTTTCCCTGGACTTTTTCTTACGCTGAAGATCATCTGTCAGACTGACAATCCTTCTTGCGACAAGTGCTGCCAGACGTTTGCCAACACCTATATCAACATAGATATCATTTAACGTTTTTGAACCGGTTTCATACAACAGTTTATCCACGACAGGCTGCAAAATGGCTGTATCGATATTTATCGCTTCCAATGCCTGTTTTAAAAGTCTTTTACCGAGTTCAATCGAATCGGCCAAATTCACGGAACGCAAATAACTTCGAATACATGATCTGGCTTTTCCTGTACGGACAAAAGAAAGCCAGGTCGGATTTGGCTGGGCAGTCGGAGAAGTAATCACTTCTACAATATCCCCATTTTGCAATTCTGTTCTTAAAGGAGCCGATTCATTATTGATTTTGACTGCTACCGTATGATTGCCAACATCGGTATGAATGTTATAGGCAAAATCCAGTGCTGTTGCCTCACGAGGTAACGCAATAATTTCAGATTTGGGCGTAAAAACATATACGGAATCAGGAAACAGGTCAAACTTGACATGTTCAAGAAATTCTGCGGAATTGCCTGTTTGCTTTTGAATGTCCAGTAAAGATTGGAGCCATCCAAGGCTATGCTTTTGAATATCCGTTAAATTCTCATTGGGGTTTTTATATAACCAATGCGCGGCAACTCCTGTTTCCGCAACATGATGCATTTCATGTGTCCTGATCTGAAATTCAACCGGTGCACCATATGGTCCAATCAGGGTTGTATGCAAGGATTGATATTTATTCAATTTCGGAATAGCAATATAGTCCTGAACTTTTCCAGGCATCGGTTTATATAGGGAATGCAAAACACCTAACGTGGCATAACATTCCGAGACTGTATTAACGACCACTCTGAAACCGTAAATATCCAAAACCTGTGAAAACGCAAGATTTTGCCGGCGCATCTTGCGATAAATGCCGTACAGCGTTTTTTCACGGCTATAAAGTTCAGCTGAAATTCCGTTTTTTTCTAAGGCATCCTTAATTTTATCGTTAATTTTATTCAGTAATTCAGGGCGATTCCCCCGAGTCGTACTAATGGCTTTTTCCAAAATACCATAACGATAGGGATATAAGTGATGAAATGCCAGATCCTGCATTTCACGATACAGGTTATTGATTCCTAAACGATGCGCAATCGGAACATACACTTCCATGGTTTCCAGTGCGATACGCTTTCGTTTGGCAAGCGCTACTGCATCCAGTGTCCGCATATTATGCAAGCGATCTGCCAGTTTAATCAGAATGACACGCACATCTTTGGACATCGCCAAAAGCATTTTTCTAAAATTCTCACCCTGTGCGTCAATATGGCTTTGAAATTGCAGTTTCTCCAATTTCGAAAGACCGTCAACCAGTGCGGCAACCGGAGAGCCGAATCTTTCAATTAACTCCTCCATTTTAACGCCCTGATCTTCCATGACATCATGAAGCAATGCCGCCATAATGGCTTGCGTATCCAATTTCCAATCAGCGCATATTTCAGCTACGGCAAGTGGATGAGAAATATAAGGTTCCCCGGATTTACGGAATTGTCCCAAATGCATTTCGTCCGCAAAACGAAATGCTTCCCTGACACGTTGCAAATCAGGATGAGAGAGATAATTATCAAGTTTTTCTGTCAGATGGGAAAAACTTGCTACGCCGAGCTTGACTTTAGGAGCTTCCTGTCTTGAAAACTTCAATTCTTCAGCCTGCCCGTTTTTTGAAAAAACAGAACCCTTCCCGTTTTCCTGAGGAATTTTTTGATTTGGAGAAGAACTGAATTGATTTGGCATCAACAATAACCTGAAAAACTCAGTAATGCCTTAACAATAACACAGTTTAAAAAAATTATTGCAAAAATATTAAGAAAAAATCAGCCCGGTACTTTTTTCAGCATTTCCGTACCGACTTTTCCTGCCGCAATTTCACGCAAAGCCAAAACGGACATCTTGTCTTTTGCGTCTACTTGAGGTGTGTGGCCTTGAAGTAATTGTCTTGCACGATAAGTTGCACACAAGGTTAACTCAAAATGATTGGGAATATGCTGAAGACAATCTTCAATAGTAATACGAGCCATAAATAATCCTACCAAAATAATAAAAAAAGGAATTTAACGCATATTTGAAGCTATGCCAAATTGTTCAAATAAACTGGCATAAGCGACAATCTGGCGAGAAAGCCGGCAACGGGCAGCTGCCACTATCGCCGCAAGCTGGGAAAGTGCCAAGTCGAAATTATCATTGATAATAACATAATCGAACTCAGATGCATGTGATATTTCCTCACCTGCAGTTTGCATTCGCTTGGCGATAACTTCCTGGGTGTCCTGTCCCCGCTTTTGTAAACGTTCTTCCAAAATGGCAATGGAAGGTGGAAGAATAAAAATACTGACCGTATCGGCAATTAACTTTTTAATTTGTAAAGCTCCCTGCCAATCAATTTCCAAAAGTGTATCTTTTCCTTTGGCCAGTCTTTCCAGGACGGCACGACGTGATGTTCCATAATAATTATCATGCACCTTTGCCGATTCAAGGAAATCTCCATTTTTTTGTTTTTCCAGAAAATCCGGAACCGTCGTGAAAAAATATTCTCTGCCGTCCATTTCACCCGGACGAGGCATTCTTGTCGTATGTGATATGGAAAGCCCCAAACTCGGATCCTGCTTGATTAACGCCTGAAGTAACGATGACTTGCCTGCACCGGAAGGCGCTGTAACAATAAAGAGTGTACTTCCTGTAGACAAAACTGTTGGAGAAAATTCAGTATTCATGCTGTCATGAAAAATAATACCAATTACATCAGAAAAAAGTTACCAGAATTTCCACCAGACCGCTTCAGGTTCTTTTGTCCCGCCTGACGGCAAAACACTATCGGGGTAATTCTGTTGAAAAATACGGTTAGCATCATCCCTTAAATCATTTAAACCCAACTTGTCATAGGATCTAACCATAATATAAAGAGCTTCTTCACTTGAAGAAGCATCCGGATATTTTTTAACGGCATTTTGCGCACGGTTTAAAGCAGCAACATAAGCGCCTTTTTTATAATAATACTTGGCAACATGAATTTCATAACGGGCCATCATGTTAATTAGATACTGCATGCGAATTCTGGCATAAGCAGCATAAATACTATCCGGAAAACGTGTCACCAGCAACTTAAAAGAATCAAAAGCTTCCTGGGCAGCTTTAGAATCACGTTCTGACAAATCCTGCTTGAACGCAAAATTCATAATCCCCACACGATCATTAAAATTGATTAATCCACGTAAATAATACATGTAGTCAATATTGGGGTGATTGGGATGCAATTTGATAAAACGCTCTACTGCGGCAAGTGCCTGGGGCTGATCATTGGCACGATAATAAGCATATGCAATTTCAATCTGGGCCTGTTGCGCATATACCCCAAAAGGATAACGCGCCTCCAGTTTTTCAAGGAATTCGACCGCTTTTTCATAATCACCTGCCGCCATCATTTCCTTTGCTTCACGATACAACTTGCCGGCAGGCCAAGATGCTGTTTCATCAATTTCTTCCGGAAGAAGTCCACAACCGGCAATTGAAAGAAAAAAAATAACGGCAAAAATTTTTAATAAATTCTTTTGCATAACTCTTGCAAAATGCGAACAAAGCGTGAAAATAATCAGGTATCCCGTAACATTAAATTATAGCTGATACTGGCCGAAGTAAAAGTAAAACAAAATGAAAGCCTGAACATGCTGGATAAAAAAAATGTCGATATTGATGATGACGATTTCAACGAATATCCCAAGCAACCGGAAATATATCATTTTTCTCTCACACAAAAAAATCAGGGTGAGCGTTTAGATAAAGTTATCGCCCAGTTTTTACCCCAATTTTCCAGAAGCCGCATTCAACGATGGATTGACAACGGACTGGTTACGGTTGACGGAAAACAACTTCCCGGAAAACACACCGTCTTAGGCGATGAAAAAATTACAGTAGTCTCCCAACTATCTGAAGAAGAAACCGCCTATCTTCCTGAACAAATAGAAATACCCGTCATATATGAAGACCCTGATATCATCGTTATCAACAAGCCTGCAGGACTCGTCATTCATCCTGCCGCAGGCAATTGGTCAGGTACGCTTTTGAATGGATTGCTTCATTACTTTCCTCCTATTGCCACTGTTCCAAGAGCCGGCATTGTGCACAGATTGGATAAAGACACCAGTGGTCTTTTGGTTGTTGCAAAAACACTACAGGCTCAAACGCATCTTGTGCGTCAGTTGCAGGAACGGTCTGTTCATCGCCAATATCTTGCGCTGGTTTGGGGTTCCCCTCCGGCCAAAGGAGTTATAAATGCCCCCATAGGAAGACATCCCCGCGATCGAATAAAAATGGCTGTCATAAAAAACAATTCATCCAAACCGGCTATTACACATTACGAAAAATTGGCGGCAGGAAAGTTCGACAATACGGATGTCACTTTGCTCCTTTGTCGACTGGAAACAGGTCGCACACACCAAATTCGTGTACATCTGCAATCACTCGGTTTTCCTCTTGTCGGCGATCCTCTTTATGGAAAATCACATTTGGCACATGTATTTCATCGTCAGGCATTGCACGCACAAAAGTTGGGGCTCATACACCCCACAACTGAAAAATCACTAGAATGGCAGGTTCACATACCTGATGATTTTTCAGCTTTACTGGATAAAGTTGGAATTTACCTCTATGAAAAATAAACTGGACTTGATTTTTCCGCAATGGAATGCCCCCGATAACATACGTGCTTTTTCGACAGTACGTTATGGTGGTGTAAGCCAATATCCCTATCATGGCAAATCCGTCACTGATGGCGGTTTAAATCTGGCCATGCATGTAGGTGACCATCCCGATCATGTCAAACAAAACAGAAAACGCCTTGAAAATCTTCTCCCCAAAAACCCTTTGTGGTTAAACCAGGTTCATGGATCCACCGTTGTAAAAGCGGGAGAATTTACGAATATACCTGATGCTGATGCCTGTATTTCAACCATCCCTTCTGAAGTTTGTGTCATTCAAACTGCAGACTGTCTCCCTGTTATTTTCTGTGATTTATCCGGTCGTGTTGTTGCTGCCGCACATGCGGGATGGAGAGGACTGGCCAGGGGCATTTTGGAAGAAACCATAAAACAAATGCGACAGTCAGGTGCAAATGAAATCCAGGCATGGATGGGACCGGCAATTGGTCCAGATCATTTTGAAGTGGGAAAAGATGTTTTAGATGCATTCTTAAATCAGGACGCATCTTTTCTGCCTTATTTTAAAAAACTGCCGGACAAACATCATAAATATCTGGCCAACATTTACGAATTGGCCCGCCATATTCTTATAAAACAGGGTATTGAAAAAACAGGTGGCGGTCATTTTTGTACCGTATCAGATACCTCCCGTTTTTATTCTTATCGGCGAGATGGCGTAACGGGTAGAATGGCTACTTGTATTTGGATGGCTTAAAACGGTTATATAAAATTGGACCATTTTGGGTAAAAATAGATTCTGACCTTATCTAAACAAAAAATATTATTTATGAACGCGCAAAAAAAAATCGGTTTCGTTTCATTAGGTTGTCCTAAAGCTTTAGTGGATTCCGAACGCATACTGACGAGATTACATGCTGAAGGCTACAAAACCGCCTCGACATATGAAGAAGCCGATCTTGTCATTATTAATACCTGCGGATTTATTGATGAAGCTGTCGAGGAATCGATAGAAACCATCAAAGAAGCTCTCGATAAAAATGGAAAAGTCATCGTAACCGGCTGTCTGGGTGCAAAAAAAAATCTGAATGGAGAAACCTTTGTTCGAAAGAAAATTCCTGAAGTCCTGGAAGTAACCGGACCGAATGCACTGGAAAGTGTCATGCAGGCTGTTCATAAGCATTTACCTCGCCCGCATGATCCCTTTGTTGACCTGTTACCTCCCCAGGGTATCAAATTAACCCCTAAACATTATGCCTATATCAAAATTTCAGAAGGCTGCAATCATAATTGCACCTTCTGTATCATCCCCTCCCTCAGAGGAAAATTAATAACCTATCCGATTGGAGATATTCTTGAGGAAGCGAAAAGACTTTTTGACTCCGGCGTAAAAGAATTACTGGTCGTTTCCCAAGATACCGGTGCCTATGGTATCGATGTCAAATTTCAGACTGGCTTTTGGGAAGGTCGCCCGATTAAAACCCACATTATTCAATTGACTGAAGCACTGGGCAAGCTTGCCAAACAGTATGATGCATGGGTGCGTCTGCATTATGTGTACCCTTATCCCTATGTCGACCAGCTGGTTTCACTCATGCAGGATGGTCTGATTTTGCCTTATCTCGATATACCGTTACAACATGCCCATCCCGATACATTAAAAAGAATGAAACGCCCGGCAAATGGAGAAAAACACCTTGAACGTATCTTGTCCTGGAGAAAAACATGTCCTGACATTACCATCAGATCAACTTTTATAACCGGTTTTCCTGGAGAAACACAGTCTGAATTTGATTATTTGATGGACTTTCTAAAAGAAGTTAAAATTGATCGGCTTGGCTGTTTTTCCTATTCACCCGTTGATGGCGCCGCAGCCAACCATTTACCCTTACCGGTTCCTAAAAAAATACGGGAGGAGCGTCGAAAACAATTAATGTTGCTGCAGGAAGAAATTTCCCGGGAAAAATTGCAGCAAAAAATTGGCAAAAATATGCGTATTCTTCTTGACAGCACAATAAGAAGAGGTGCAATTGGACGATCCTTTGCGGATGCCCCGGAAATATGGTTATCGGTGCCAATACTGCAGGCTTCTTAAAGGTTTATGAAGCTATGAAATTCCAGGGTGTTGTATAATCAACTTAAGTTGATAATTTAACATAAAAAACGTTGCATCCTTTTGCCGGATGCAACGTCTTTTTATATTATTAATTTTCAGCGGTAAATTCCAACGCGTCACTATATACCGTTTCGGCATTTTCTCCGCTTCCGTAAACCGCATAAACTCTCGTGTAATAGCTTT
>CAZAIY010000008.1:0-13299 GCA_964485295.1 uncultured Oxalobacter sp.
GGTACGGCCTGTTAGCATTGAACAGGCAATTAAACCTCCCATTGTCAGCATACGCTCTGAAATCAGGAAACAACCCACTGCAATTACGCCGACATAAGCCAGCTGTTGAAAAAAGCTGGATTGATTGATAATGGCGGATGTTAACAGCTTTGATCGAAGATTCAGATCACTTTGTTCACCAATAATATTTTCCCATTTTTTTTGAGTGACACCTTCAGCACTGACGGCTTTGATGGTATCGACACCTGTCAGTGCCTCAATAAGGGTTGCATGTTTCTGTGTTCCCAGACGGAAACTTTTTTGGATGATATCCTGAAGAGGGCGTTGCAATGCCAGAGCAACCAAAACAATGACCGGCATGATGGCAAGAGGAACCAATACTATGGGACCACCTATCCAAAGAATAATAAGAAGAAAAAGAATGGTAAATGGCAAATCGATTAACGTCGTCACAGTTGCCGATGTAATAAATTCCCTGAACATTTCGAATTCGGCAAGATAATTTGCCATACTGCCAACCGATTTGGGTCTGACTGCCGCTTTAAGATTCATGATTTTTTCAAAAATCGTGGCAGAAAGAATGACATCCACCCGTTTACCGGCAAGGTCAAGAAAATAGGCTCGCAGGGTTTTCATGACCAGGTCAAATATATAGACAATGACAATTCCGATACCCAGCACCCATAGGGTATCGAAGGCATTATTGGGGGCAACCCTGTCATAGACATTCATTGTGAAAATCGGGGTAGCCAGAGCAAAAAAATTGATTAAAAAAGAAGCCAGAAGGACTTCTGAATATAAGGGCAGGGATTGTTTAAAAACACTCCAAAACCAGTGCTGACTTTTTGGAATCGAATTATCCTCGGCACGGGAATCAAATTTGAAAGCTGGTTTTGAAAAAATGGCAATGCCATCATAATATTTTAAAAGATCAATATTGGATACCTTGGTTTCCCCGCCATTTGAATCGGGTTGAATAATCGTCCAAACGTTAGCTTCATTTTTTTCTGTTGCAACGCAGGCATTTCCATTTTTTAAAAGCAGGACACAGGGTAAAGTCAAGGGAGTGATTTTTTTGAGATCCCGTTTTACTACCCGTGTTGTCAGACCGGCTCTTTGTGCCGCTCTAATAAACAGTTCCGGAGTAAGACGACCATCATCCAGCGGAAGACCTGTTGTTAGTGTTTGTAAAGAAAACGGGTTATGAAACAATTTGGTTAGAATAACAAGACAGCGGGACAAAGGATCATCTGACATAAGCGTATCAACCGGAACCTTCCAGTTTTCTGCTTTTTCTTCCTTTTCTTCCTTTTGCGTATTTTCTATCTTTTTGGTGCTTTTTGTTTTTACGACAACATTATCCTGTTTGGATGAAGGTGGTTTACTTTCTGGTGTATTTACAGGCTGTGTCATAGCAGTTTCATGTTTTAAAGAATAAGGGCGTCATCAACCAAAATATCATTTTTTTGATTGAATTTTTCTCGCTTTGTTTTCTTGTTAAGAATTTTTTCCTGAGCCGCTATCGGCAATTCAGAAAAAAGGATAATACCCTTGGCTGTTAAAAGATCAATCAAGTCTTCTATAATTCGAATTTGTTGAAAATCATGGGGTAGCAATTCCTGGAATTGATCCAGAATATTACCTGTTGTGATATCTCTGGTTAAAAACTGAATAACTTCAGGATCCCTGAAATCAACCGGTATGTCATCTTTTTTGTTCGGCAACATGGTCAGGGCAACAATTTCTCCCTGTTCGTTTCTGATGGTATAAGGCATATCTGACTGACTATAAAATTTTATCGTGAATAATGGAATAAAGAGAATTATCTATTGCCATTTTATTAACATAAAACAACTTCAGTATTATAAAATTATAGAATAACTTAGTAAAATCGGGTTAAAACAAAACCGGTAGGAATTAAAGAGAGATTTTGTTTTCCACATTTATATATATTGAAGAAATTCAATAACCGGCGAAAGTTATTGCGCAGATAGATAGAAAGAATAAAATGTTGGTTCTTGCTTCTTCCAGCAATGAATTTTTCCTTAAATGGAATGAAATTATTGGACAGTCCGATACGGTTATTCATGTATACAGTATCAGCCAATTAAAGGATTTTCTGGCAAACAATGATGTTCGGCTGATTATTTTGGATATGACGCTTGATCATGCTAAAGACCCTGCCATTTTGCGATCTGTTTCAGAAATTAAAAAAAATGCTCGACTGATTCTTGCCGGAATACAGTTTTTGCCAATTGCTGAATTGTCAGGTTTGGCTGTTGGAGCCGTTGCTTGCTGTTCATCTTCTCTTTCTGTTCAGGAATGCCATAAAGTTTTGGATGTGGTTCAAAAAGGAGGCGTCTGGCTGTCCAGTACAGGTATTCCTGAATTAATTAATCGGTTACGGGATTTTTCTGCCAGCGCATCAGATCATTCCGCAAAAATTTCCTTATCCAACGCTTTTTTGCATGAGAAAAAGAAAAACGGGGAAAAGGATATATTAGCCAAGCTGACGAAACGGGAAAGGGAAGTAGCGGAGCTGGTTGGAAGTGGTGCAAGTAACAAGGATATAGCAAGAGAATTATCGATATCTGATCGGACGGTAAAAGCGCATTTGACAGCAATATTTGAAAAGCTGGAAATAAAAGACCGTTTGTCTTTGGCATTAAAAATGTCTGCCCGTCAGAAGTAAGTCATCAAGCAGTAATCCAATATAAACAGGAAGTTTTTTATCATAAAAGCAATGCGGAAGATGAAATGCTTTGTTTTTCTATGATGTATTTAAAATTGGAATCAATTGTAAAAAATCAAAAAGCCTTTTCGAGCATTTAGATGAGCTTCAAAAGTTCAAAAAGGAACGAAAGGCATGAGACAGTAAAAAAACTTTTGTAAACCCTCTAAAAAGAGAAGTGGGGGGGGGAGATATGCTGTAGAATACAGGGTGAAAAAGTGTGTAGTATTGTAGAGTAAATAGAGAAGAAGGAAGGCAGGAAAGAACGGGTTATGAAGATACGTCGGATATCGAAGATAGTATTTTTGTTACTGGTAGGGCTGTTGTTATTGACGGCGGTGGATGCATTTTATCTGTATCAGGATATTGAAGAGACGGCGTTGATTTACAGTAACGAAAAGCATGTTATCAAGATAGCCCGGGAGTTTTTTGATTCATCGAGGAAGCTGACGAGTCATGCGAGGATGTATGTCACGACGAGGGATCCGGTGGCGAAGGAGAAATTTTTTCATGTGCTGAATGAGAGGGAAGGCCGGATAGAGAGGGATCTGGACAGGGAGCTGTTTCCTGGTCAGAAGAGGTCGATACTGGAGATGATGCATGAATATCATGTAGAGAATTATGATGAGTTTGACAAGTTTCACAAGGCATATGAGGGATCATCGGTATTGGCCAGGATGGAGGTGGAGGCGATACATGCGGTAGATGGTTTATTCAAGGATGATTTGGGGGAATATACGATCAGGAAGGAACCGGATGTATCCTATGCGAAGTCATTGATGTACAGCAGGGAATACAATGACGAGAAGGCACAGGTAATGAACATGCTGAAGGAATTTTATGCGGAGCTGGAGACGAGGAAGAGCGAGAAGATTGGTACGCATGTAGAAGATATCGAGGTTAACATCAAGAGGCTGTTGTATATCCAGATATTGAAGTTTGTATTGTTGCTGTCGGCGTTGTTTTATTTGATATTTAGGGTATGTGAGCCGATAGTGAAGATATCGGAGTTTGCGCAGCGAGTGATAGATGGAGACAGGGATTCGCGGTTGCCTGTAGAGAGTGGAAATGAGATAGGTGTGTTATCGAAGACGTTAAATTATTTGCTGGATGTACAGGATTCGATGCTGGATGATTTGCGTCATCAGAGTTTTAATGATCCGTTGACGGGATTTGGGAACAGGCTGGCGTTTCAGAGTGTATGCGAGAAGCTGAAGAAGAGTAAGGAGAAGGGATTATCGAGTTCATTGGGAGTAATCTATGCGGACATCAATTGTCTGAAGTATGTGAATGACACGTATGGTCATGCGAGTGGAGATGATTACATCAAGGGGATATCGAACACGATATTGCAGTATTACAGGAGGAGTGACGTATACCGGTTGGGAGGGGACGAGTTTATCTTTTTGTGTGAGGACATCAAGGAGGATGCATTTTATTTCCGGTTGGCGGAGATGTTAAGGTATGGACATAATGAATATCCGGATGCGGTAGCGATAGGAGCGGCGTGGAGCAGTGACATGGGGGAATTGGAGAAGCTGATAGAAGAAGCGGATGTGGAGATGTACCGGAACAAGGAGCGCCAGAAATCAGGTCATGGTCTGGAAGTATTGAAGGAATATTTGGCGAAGCGTTATGAGGGAGTATTGAAGGAAGAAGACAGGAAGGAACAATATGGATTGTACGAGCCGGAGTTACCGACGGCATGAATCGAAAGGAAGTGAAAGGAAAAGCCCCGTCTCAGGGGCTTTTTTTTTCGGACTTACAAAATTTTTCTGACGTGCTGATTTTAGACTTCAAAATTCAAACTGTGTAAAATCAATGACTTATTATTGTCAATGTACCTGTTTTGGGTACGGTACAATGAATCAGAGAGGATTTTTATATGTTTATCAGAAAACATAAAAATGAATCCGGCACAACCAGTATCGGGGATAAAAAACGTTTGACTTTGACAGTAAAATTAAGAGATGATGTTCAAGTGTTTTGAACTAGTATTCGTTCAACCCGCTGTTTAATATCATCAACAAATAAAAGCTCGGACCAGGTTTGCATATCCGGTCTATCAATATACATTTCCAGTCTTTCGATGTCGCTGTTGACGGTTTTAAGCTGTTTTTCCAGATCTTCTTTTTTTATAACATCTTGATCTTGAATAACTTTTAATTTCTTTTCCAAACGGGTTTTTTCATTGATTAAAACGGTCATCATCGGTTTCATATGCGTCCTGTCAATCTGTCTAGATAAAATAATTTTTCCATAAAATATAACACATCATTTTTTGTCCTATAGAGTCAGATGACTCCCAAAAAACCTGGAATAAAGCAGTTATCCTGCTTGTGCGACAGATTTTCTAAATCGAAATTGAGCGGCAAGGAAAAAAACAATACCAATAAAACCCATGATAAGAAGGTCTTTCCAGATAATCATAAAACCCGCTCCCCGATACAAAATAGCTTGTGCCAAACGGACAAAATAGGTAATGGGCACAACAGTCATCAAGTTTTGCATGAGAGGTGGCATACTCTCTTGTGGCGTGGATCCCCCTGACAACATTTGCATGGGAATAATCGTCAGAAAAATCAAAAGTCCCAGTTGCGGCATGGAACGCGCTATCGTTCCCAGAAAAATGCCAATTGAGCCGGCAGAAAAAAGATAAACTGCCGAAACGGCTATAAAAAGGGGAATGGATCCTGCAATAGGAACTTTCAATAAAGTTTGAATCACAAGCGTTAACGATATGGTTGCCGCTATTAAAACGGCCAGTCCGTTTGCCCATATTTTGGACGCCATAATTTCAATAGGGATAAGTGGCATGGCAAGTAAATGTTCAAGAGTTCCATGTTCCCGCTCCCGAATATAGGCAGCACCCACTAAAATAATCGTCAGCATATTGATGTTGTTGATGGTTTCCATTACGCCACCAAACCAGTAGCCCGTTAAATTCGGATTAAATTTAACCCGTGTAACGAGTTTAATTGGTTGAGTAGTTGTTTCATATGAACGGTTTAGAAATTCATTGATTTCAGTTGTAAAAATGCTCTGGATGTAACCTGCACCGATAAAGGCCTGACTCATCACGGTGGCATCAATATTGACCTGAATGGTTGGCTCTCTTTTTGCAATCAAATCTTTTTCAAAGCTTGGCGGGATAATAATGGTAAAGGAGTGATAACCGCGATCCAAAGTCTCATCGATTTCGTAAAGACTCAACATATCCGGTTTTTTAAAATAAGGTTGTGTCAATGCATAGGCAAAACGACGGGACAATTGCGATTGATCCTGATCGACGATGGCAACAGGAGCGTTTTTCATTTCCTGTGAAACCCCTTTTGATGCACTGTAAATACCACCGGTAAATGCCCAGATGATCAATAAAAGCAAAGCCTTATCTGCCAATAAACTTCGCAGTTCCTTAATACCCAGATTGTAGATGTTCAGAAGATGAATTTTCATGATGTTCTCATTTCTCCTGATCGGGTAACAGTAAATAGGCGATCAAGGTACAGACCGGAAAGAAAATCGCTAAAGTGAAAATCGGGCCAATCAATTCCGAAAAATGAAGCGCTTTTGTAAAAACACCCCGACTTAAAACAAAGAAATAGGAAGCTGGGAAACATTGTCCAATCCAATACGCACTTCCTTCAAGTGATCCGACAGGTGTTTTCAGTCCGGAAAACTGGGTAGTGGGTAACATCGTCAAAATAGCTGTACCAAAAAGAGCGGATATTTGAGTAGGCGTAAAAGTGGATATGACTAAACCAATTCCTGTTGTTGCAATGACAAAAAAGAGCGCTCCCAATGTCAGAGCGAAAAAACTTCCTTTCATTGGAACCTGAAAGATAAATACAGCCATACCGACCAAAATGAAATAACTGAACATGGAAATCACAACATAGGGCAGTTGTTTTCCCCATAAGAACTCCAGTTTGGTGGTAGGCGTGACATAAAAATTGGTAATCGATCCCAGCTCTTTTTCCCGAACTACGCCAAGGGCAACCAGTATTGAAGGAATTAAAACCAGCAAAAGAGGTATTACCCCTGGCGCCATGGCATAAATACTTTTGAAGTCCTGGTTGTAACGATAACGAAGTTCAAGTTGTGCCGGCATGGAAGAAATGGATTTCCCCGTCGTCTCCCGGGACAATTCAGCCAGATATTCCTGATGCAGACCAATAATATATCCCCTGACCGTTTCTCCTCGATATGGCATGGAACCATCAACCCAGGCCGCAATTTCAGGAGAACGGTTTTGCAATAATTCCTTACCAAAACCAGGTGGGATTTCAATGGCAACCGTAATTTCTCCTGTTTTCATTCGATACTCCAGTTCTTCGGAACTGGTTATGGGAGTTTGCTGGATGAAGTAACGTGATCCGGAAATGTTATCAATATAATCACGTGATTGAGGAGAGTGATCCTGGTCAAAAACAGCGAATTTGAGATCTTCCACATCCATTGAAATACCGCTTCCCAATACAAACATCAAAAGTGCCGAGCCCAGCAAAGCAAAAATTAAACGTATGGGATCGCGTTTTAGTTCCAGACTTTCTCTAAAAGCATACCCCAGCATTCGTTGGATGCTGAAAAAGGAATCCGGGACATGACTTTTTGTTTCTAGTTCAATTTCCTTGTCCTTAAATGAGGTGGATTCGTCTTTTCCTGCGGCATCTTCAAGGTAGGCAATAAAAGTCTCCTCCAGTGTTTGAGCCTGTCTTTTTTCCTGAAGTTCCTTGGGTGTACCGCTATCTAGAACAATGCCTGCGTGCATGAGGGAAATACGGTCACAGCGTTCAGCCTCGTTCATAAAGTGGGTGGAAATGAAAATGGTTACACCTTGTTCTCTGGACATTTGAATGAGATAACGCCAAAATTCATCACGGGCAACAGGATCGACTCCCGATGTCGGTTCGTCCAGAATAAGCAGTTTGGGTTCATGAACAACAGAAACAGCCAGTGAAAGCCGTTGTCTGATGCCGAGAGGAAGTTTTTCTGCAGGAGAATCCAGATAGGATGTTAATCCAAATCGTTCGGTCAGTTCATCAATGCGGGATTTTTTCTGTTCGGAGGAAAGGTGAAACAGTTCCGCATGCAGATCCAGATTTTGCATGACGGTTAATTCACCATACAGGGAAAATGATTGAGACATATAACCCACATCTCTTCGGCTTTCCAGATTTTTGGCATTCACAATATTGCCAAAAATCTTGGAACTGCCTTCAGTTGGAGAAAGTAGTCCTGTCAACATTTTCATGGTAGTGGTCTTCCCACAGCCATTGGAACCTAAAAAACCGAATATTTCTCCTTTTGGAATTTTGAAACTGACGTTATTGACGGCTGTAAAATCCCCGAAACGCTGGGTAAGTCCTTCTGCTTCAATCGCCCATTCTCCATCCTTTTTTTCCAGGGGAGGAATGATAAGTTCTTCATAATTTTCGGTTTCATTATCAGGCAGAAAACGAATAAAGGCTTTTTCCAGCGTATTGGTTTGGGTTTTTAGCATCATCTCTTTGGCTGAGCCCGTTGCGATGACTTTACCTGCATACATGGCTGCCAGCCAATCGAATTGTTCAGCTTCTTCCATATATGCTGTCGCAACCAGAACGCTCATCTGTTGACGTCTTTGACGGATTGAATTGATCAGTTCCCAAAATTGCCGTCTAGAAAGAGGGTCAACACCGGTTGTCGGTTCATCCAGAATTAAAAGATCAGGGTCATGTACCAGAGAACAGCATAAGCCCAGTTTTTGTTTCATTCCACCGGAAAGTTTTCCTGCAGGGCGATCTTTAAAAGGAGCAAGACCAGTCGCTTCAGTCAGTTCATTGATACGTAAAATACGCTCTTCTTTTTTATGACCAAAAAGCCGGGCAAAAAAATCAATGTTTTCCGCAACGGATAAGGTCGGATACAGATTTTTACCAAGACCTTGAGGCATATAGGCAATTTGGGGAAGCAATCGGTTTCTGTCATGCTGAATCCGCATGTTTGTCCCCAAAACCTCTACCTGTCCTTTTTGAATTTTACGTGCACCTGAAATGAGGGCTAATAGGGATGATTTTCCAACACCATCAGGCCCTATCAACCCTACCATGCAACCGCCAGGTATTTCCAAAGAAACATTATCTAAGGCGGTGACTTCCTTATAATGCAGGCTGACATTTTCAAGCCGGGCTGCAATAGAGTTTGTCATAAATTACCTTGAAGGTTGAGGAAAGTTTTCAGGCCATGGGACTTGAGGATCTATACGAACCCAACCAATACCTGGCATACCAGGTTTGGCAATATTGCTGTTTTTTTCCAGCCAATCCTGGTCAACTTTCAGTTTGACACGAAACATAAATTTGATACGTTCTTCTTTTGTCTCAACTTCTTTTGGGGTAAATTGATTTTTGGGGGCGACAAAAACAACATGGGCCGGGATTTGTAGATCGGGTAGTGCGTCAAGCACAATACGTGCTTCATCTCCTATAGCCACTTTGCCGGAATCTTCTGTATTAAGATAAATGTAGATGTAAACATCAGATAGATCCAGCAGGGATAAGATGCGGTCACCAGCGGCAACGACTTCGCCTGGTTCGGCCAGACGATATAAAACTCGCCCGTCGACTGGCACGCGAAGGATGGTATCGTCAACATCAACCCTGGAGGCATCCACCTGGGCTTTTGCGGCTTCAACTGCTGCATCCGCCTCATTGATACGATTGCGTGCGCCGGCAAGATTCGCATTTGCAGTTTGAAGCGTTGTTCTGTCCTTATCCAGTTGTGCTTCCGAAATGAAATTTTTTCGGATTAATTCTTCGGTCCGTTTATAAGTCACAACAGCCAGATTTTGTTCACTGATTGCCGTTTTTAGATTTTCCCGGCTTTCTCTTGCGGCTTCTTTGGCTTGAGCAAGATTGGCCTGTGCTGCACGCAACTGGGCTTTTTCATTTTCCCCATCCAAAATAGCGGCAATTTCGCCGGCTTTTAGGTCTGCACCTTCCCTAAAACGCACTTCAATAATTTTTCCCTGTATTTTGGAAGCAATCGCCGTTTCTGTTGCTTCCAATCTACCGTTTCCGTAAGAAAAACCGTCGGGGATGGAGGGGGACTTCGTGGCAAACAAAATACCTATACCAATGACAATGATGGCAACAGCAATGACAACGGTTTTGGAAAGACGTTTGCCTGAAAATGGAAGAGGCATAACAATACTCCTGACTCGCCATATAAAATAGGCTGATTCTATTATATACGTTTATCTTTTTGATTGCTAAAGAATATAAACTTCTATAATGGGAAGTATGATTTTGATCAGATTGTTTCAACGAAATGTTTTTAATTTATGGAATTAGTATGTCCTGCCGGCACGTTTCCGGCATTAAAACAAGCAATTGATAATGGGGCAGATAGTGTGTATCTGGGATTTCGGGATGCCACAAATGCCCGTAATTTTGCCGGTTTGAATTTTGATGCCAGTACTTTATCCAGAGGCATTGAATATGCACATGATAGACAGAAAAAAGTTTTGCTGGCCTTAAATACATACCCTAAGCCCGGCACATGGAATATTTGGCAAAAAGCCGTGGATAATGCCGCATCCGCAGGAATTGACGCAATCATTGTTGCCGATTTGGCACTGATGCAATACGTTGCAAAAAACCATCCGGCTTTGCGCCTTCATCTTTCCGTACAGGGATCCGCCACAAATTATGAAGCGATTAATTTTTACCAGGAACAATTTGGGATTTCCAGAGTTGTTTTGCCTAGAGTGCTTTCTATAGAGCAGGTTTTTCAGGTTATTAAAAATACCGAAGTTGAAATTGAAGTTTTTGGATTTGGTAGTTTATGTGTCATGGTGGAAGGACGATGTGCGCTTTCTTCATATGTAACAGGAGAAGCACCCAATAATAGCGGGGTATGTTCACCGGCAAAAGCAGTCCGTTGGCATACAACCGCACAAGGACTGGAATCCCGATTAAATGGTGTTTTAATCAATCGATATGCTGAAGGTGAAAATGCCAGTTATCCTACCTTGTGCAAGGGACGTTTTAATGTGAATGGCGAAAACTATTATGCCATTGAAGAACCTGCCAGTTTGAATACGTTGGAGTTGTTGCCAAGATTAAAAGAAATGGGTGTCTCTGCCATTAAAATTGAAGGCCGTCAACGTAGTCCGGCCTATGTCGGACAAGTGACACGTATTTGGAGATCTGCTATTGATAGCTGCATCAACTCTTCTGAAACTTATACGGTCAATCCGGCATGGACGAACCAGTTGGATAAAGTGGCTGAAGGTTTGCAGCATACACTGGGTGCTTACCATCGATCTTGGAAATAATGTAAGGGGAGGGATATTTTGAAATTAGCTTTGGCTCCTATACCTTATTATTGGCCCAAAGAAGTTGTATTCGATTTTTATAAAGGTATTCATAAAGCCCCGGTCGATATTGTTTATCTGGGTGAAGTGGTTTGTGCCAAGCGGCATGAACTTCGTTTTGAAGACTGGATTGCGTTGGGAAAACAACTGCAAGAGGCCGGTAAAGAAGTGATATTTTCAACCCAGGTATTACTGGAATCGGATACCCATCTCATGACCATGCGACGGGTTGTCCAGAATAATTGTTTTTCTGTTGAAGCCAATGATATGGGGGCACTGAGACTTTTAGCCAATAAAGGTAAATTTGTTGCCGGTTTGCATCTCAATATTTATAACCCCTTTGCATTACAGCTTATTTCAGAATGGGGCGCAAAACGATGGGTCATGCCCCTGGAAATGAATAAAACGGATTTGGCGGAAATGATGGCATCAAAGCCTGATGGGATGGAAGTAGAGGTTTTTGCTTACGGACGGATGCCGTTGGCTTTTTCTGCACGTTGTTTTACGGCCAGATATTATGATTTTCCTAAAGATGATTGCCATTTTAACTGTCTTTATCATCCTGAAGGATTGCAGGTAAAAACACAGGAAAATGCAGACTTTTTGATTTTAAATGGCATACAGACGCAATCAGACCGCGTGTACTGTCTTATTCGCGAACTGGAACGGCTCCAGAAAATGGGAGTCGATGTTGTCCGAATTTCACCTCAAAAAGAAAATACTTCCGAGATTCTTCACTTGTATCAGGCAGTTTTATCCAAAAGACTGACTGCCGATGCGGCTTTTTTGGCACTTGAAAAACTTATGCCGGCAAAACCCTGTAATGGATATTGGTATGCTCGTCCAGGAATGGAGTATCTTCAAGAGGATATTTTGTGAGAAAATGCCAGACAAAAGGAGAATAAAAAAAGGAGGATAAAATAGTGTTAAGACGGTTTGTCTTTCCTTCATTCATCAGTCAGGTCATCTCCCGGGTACCTACTTACCCGGGATCTCTCCTTTTTGCATCAGCTGTCAATTTGGTATTAAAGGATCATCTTGATGAAGAAATAAAAGCCGTATTAACGGGTAAATTACTCCGTTTGACTGTGACGGATATCGGCCTGCACTTCAATTTTTTATGGACCAGTGGAGGTTTTGTTGCAGGATGGCATGTTGACAAACCGGATCTGACTGTCAGTGCAAGTGCACAGGACTTTGTTTTGCTGGCTTCCCGACGAGAAGATCCTGATACCCTTTTTTTTAGTCGCAGACTGATTATGGAAGGGGATACGGAACTAGGCGTTATGTTAAAAAATACAATAGATTCTCTTGATTGGGATATCCCCGCATTGATTAAAACAACACCTGTTCGTTACCTGTCTTCCTTGTTTCAAAAACGATAAACAGAAATAGTTTGCGTGTTAGACTTTTTTCAAAAATTCAGCCCTGAGTACCAAAGTGCTTTTTCCTTCACGGACTTCAATTTCTTCTTCCTTATTGGTCAGGCGAATGTTTTTAAAAGTTTTTCCGCGTTTTAAAACAGTTGAAGAACCTTTTAATTTCAGGTCCTTGATAACCTGAACGGAATCACCATCATTGAGTTCATTTCCATTGCTGTCTTTTGTTGCCATATCTTTTCATCTCCCATAGTAAAAAATTGCAACCTTTACCATAACAGAATAGAGATCATCAAGCAAATACTGCACGGTTCCATAAAAAAACAGTACATATTCCGCTTTTTCTCAATACCTCTTTTTTTGAATGCCGTAATGTTGCCTTTCTTAACGTAGGAGGATAGGCATGGACGAGGTTTATTCTATTGTCGGTTTTACATTGAAAAAAACACTAACCTTGCTCGCTTTGGTAGATCCGCTTTTAGCTATTCCTATTTTTGTTGCGGCAACCAGTGGATATGACCGTGATTTCAAATATCTTTACAGTCGTCAACTGGGAATGACAGTCACAGTTGCTTTACTGTTGGGAGGTTTGTTTGGACTGCATTTTTTGAATTTTATGGGAGTTTCACTTGCCGCAATTCAAATCGGGGGTGGTGCCATTATGTTTGTTGTGGCATTGGCAATGGTTGTCGCAAAAAATGAATCTGTCAAATATACCTTGGATGAATCTGTCGATGCGGCATCAGGGCCTTCAATTGTTCCATTAGGGATTCCTTTGCTGGCAGGACCTGCAGGACTGTCTTATGTGATGGCGACATCCCAAATCACGA